>JAGDMJ010000254.1 GCA_017860555.1 Bacteroidota bacterium | reverse complement strand
ACCGATCCTGCCAGATGAGAATCGCGGCAAGCAGAGCCCTGCCCTGTTCGTTGGCAGGTGTGCGGCTCAAGACCGTTTCAAGAAGTTGTTGAGCTTCTGAGTGCTTCCCCTCCTGGATCAGCTGCCGGGCCGTCTCGAGTTCCTTTCGGTTCTGATCGGGTAATGCCTTTTCGAGCCACTGAACCACCGCCCGCTCCGGAAGCGCGCCGGTGAATTCACTCGCAACCTTCCCGTCAACAAAGAGCTTAACGTTGGGGATGCCGCGCACTCCGTAGCGGACAGCCAGATCTTCGTTCCGGTCTGTGTCCACTTTTGCCAGGACCCATTTCCCGGCACTCTGGTCGGCCAGGCGCTCGAGAATGGGCCCGAGCATTTTGCACGGGCCGCACCATTCGGCCCAGAAGTCTACAACGACAGGAACTTTGAAACTCTGCTCGATGACGTCCTTGGTAAAATCGTGCACTTCATGGTTCATCTACGGAATACCTCCTGATTTATACTCTGTCTGAGTTATAAACAACGATTTGGGCGTACGAATTCACTTGGCCAGGATGAAACCTGCCCCCGGAGGCGTAACCCCGCCCAGAAAATTTGATCATGATGAACGAGCGATTGCCTGACACGATAAAAGTGGCGCGAGGCTAGCCTTAGTCGGGTCTGAGAGGGAACGAGCGAAGAGGCGCGTGCTCGGCAACGATGCCCTACAGCGGTATCTTCTCAAACGTCACAGCGTGTGTCTCCCCCGGACAGAACCTGGCGTAGTAAAGTTCAATCTGCAATCCGGGCACGGCATATCCGAGCAACATTTTCGCGACGATCTTCAAGTCATTCGTCTGCTTTTCACCGATCGATCGCACCCGCTGCAGGAAAAGCCGCCCGAGCACGGATTTGAGTTGCTCATAATGACGGCAGTCTTCATGATTGATCAGAACAATCCGCTTGAGCTCGCTATAACGTTCCAGGAAGAGCTCAATGCGTTCTTTCATGAATTTGAACTCCTTCGGGAGCTTCAGAGGCTCTGAAAGGGACGCCACCCCGCCTGAGATCACAAGGGGGATGTACTCTCCTTCCTCCAACAACAGGCCCTCCCGGATGAACTCATCAAATGCCTTCTGAAACCTCGGGTCGCTGCAGTGGATCACGATGGCGCGGGGGCGCGCATCGATGAGTGCGTACGTGCGCGTGCCTTCTGGCTGTTCCATAGCTCCAATGTCAATGCTTTGGGGTCAGGGCAGGAGTCGTTTCGACAACGCTGACCGGGACCGCCTGCCCGGTCTTCGGCGTGTTCGCTCCATCACCGAGTTTTTGTAGCGCTTCCTCGATATCAATTCCAAGGAACTGGAGCATTTTTGTGATATCGATCCCCTGAGCCCTTGCCGCGGCAATTGTGCGGAAGACGGTGTTCGGAACGATAGAGCTGAGCTGTTCCAGTCCTCTGCCAGACCCCATGTCCACAATCTCCAGTTTGTCGATGCTCCCCAGGGGGGCCGCAACGCTCGAGAAGACAGACTCGGCGACCTTGGAAACCGCATCTCCTCCCTTGTCGAAAAGCACCGGGAGCCTGTCCAGGATCAGGATCAGTTTTGCATCGGTCGACATTTTTGCGAGCGCTGCGGCAAGCTGGCTTGTGCCTTCAGCTTCCGCGAGAAGCGCCTGTTTCTTCTTCGCGGCCTCTCCTTCAGCCAACGCAAACAGAGTGGCACGGGTCCTGGCTGCCTCGCCTTCGCCGAGGAGCGTGTCAGCACTTTTTCTCCCTTCTGCCTCCTTTACGATGCGCTGCATTTCGGCCTCGGCTTCGAGTATCTTCTGTTGTTTTGCGGCATCGGCGTCGATCACTTTCCGCTGGCGCTCCGCCTCCGCCTGCTTCACCAGGGAGGCCTCCAGTTCGCTCTGCTTGCGCAAAGCTTCCATTTCCTGAACCTTGATCTGCGCCTCCCGCTCGGCGGCATCGCGTTCAGCTTGCTTCACCCGCAGGGTCTTTTCCTGGTCGGCCAGCGCAATGTCCAGCGCCCTGTCCGCTTCTGCCTTTTTCGTCTCCGTCTTGACCTTGAACTCCGCCTTCTTGATATCCCGTCCCATTTCCGCCTCGGCGATCGAAGCTTCGTTGGAGGCTCTCACCGTCGCAGCCTCCCGCTGCGCGGTGCTCACTTTGATGGCAGCGTCGCGGTCCGCTTCCGCCACTTTGATATTCGCATCCCGCACGGCCTCGGCGACAGCCCGCTTGCCCAGCGCATCGATGTATCCGTACTCGTCGCTTACCTCCTGAATCACCAGCGTGATGATCTGGATGCCCAGACGCTTCAATTCCTCGGAGGATTCCTCGACCACCTGCTTGTTGAATTGATCCCGTTCCCGGAGAAGGCTGTCAATTGTCAGCTTGCCGATGATGGACCGAAGATGGCCTTTAAGGATATTCTGGACGAACGCCTTGATCTCATCGCTGCTTTTACCGAGAAAGGCCTGAGCAGCATTGACCAGGTCCTCCGGGATTGACGAGATCTTGCAGGTGGCCACCCCTTTGACGTTGATCTGCACATTGTCCTTGTTCGGAATTCCCTTTTCGTCGATCTCCGTCTGGAACGCGGCGGTGGACATCTCCTGGTATGACTCCACGAAGGGCAGAATGATGCGCCCTCCGCCACCGACGACTTTGAAACCCAGGCTCTGTTCCTTCCCTGTCACCAGATCTCTGTATGTGTACTTTCTGCCGTAGAATATGCCGACGGCATTCGGCGGAATTTTCTTGTACCGGCTCGCGATCACGCGAACGACGATGATGAACGCCAACGCGAGCAGGATAATCATGAAGGGAATTGTCAGATCGCCAAGCATGGTCTTCTCCCTGAAGGTGATTGCTGGTATGCGTCTATGAAACTTCTTCCACAACTAGCTCGCTTCCGACGGTACTCACGACTTTGACGGTCCGCCCTTTCGGAATATCCTTGCCTCCGGCGGACTTCGCCAAATAGGTCAGGTATTGGCCGGCGACGTTCAGGCTCACCTCGCCGGCTCCGCCAGGGGTGATCCCTGTTTGGACAATACCCGTCTGACCCACCGCGGCCGAGGTCTGCACCAGCGAAGATGCTTGCTGTTTGTAGATAATGTCCAGGAGAAAATACATCAGCAAGGACAGGACAAGGCCGACGCCCAAACCGATCAGCGAGGAAATGAGATAGTCGGCGCCATACTGGCGGGCAATTGCCCCTGCCGCCCCGAAACCCATCGTAAGCGTCGCTATGACCTTGATGGAGAAGAAGCTGATCGTCGGCTCCAGATCATGGCCGATGTCATGACCATCGACACCATGGCCGGCATCGCCGTGATCGGTATCGTGGTCATGGCCGAACAGAAACGAACTCGCGATAAGAATGAACGAACCAAGGGCGATTGCGAGAAAGATGAGCACGAGAGTTCTCCCAATTGTTTTTCTCAGGAGCAGGAGAGATTTGCGTAGGAAAGAACCGAAGGAAATGCCAACGCGGAAATGTAGTTGAAATCACAATGGATTGCAAGGGCAACCACGAGAGACATTCCCCATGTGAAAGTGGCCCGCCTTGTCAGGCATCCCGAAAGCACAATCAGCTTGATGAAAATATCAACATTTTCCCTTTTTTGTTTGACCAAGAGGGGATGATTTCCTATCATGGAGCGTACCTACCATCCCCCATCTTTGAGGATCTATTCATGAGCGAGCGCACCCGTTTCAATCTTGATGAGACAAAGCTGCCGAAAGCCTGGTACAACATCAATGCCGACATGCCTGTGGCACCACAACCGGTGCTGCATCCTGGAACGCTACAGCCTGTAACGCCCGATTTCCTCAGCGCCCTCTTTCCCATGAGCATCATCATGCAGGAGGTAAGCACGGAGCGGTGGATCGAGATCCCGGAGCCCGTCCGGGACATTTATCGGCTCTGGCGGCCAACGCCCATGTGCAGGGCGGTTCGGCTCGAAAAGGCGCTCGACACACCGGCTCATATCTACTACAAGTATGAAGGAGCAAGCCCTGTCGGTTCGCACAAACCCAATACGGCCGTCGCCCAGGCATTCTTCAACAAGGAAGCAGGGACGAAGGCGATGACAACCGAGACGGGAGCCGGGCAGTGGGGAACCGCGCTCGCCATGGCCTGCAATTTCTTCGGCATCGGCCTCGAAGTCTACATGGTCAACGTTTCATATCATCAGAAGCCATACCGCCGTGTGGTGATGGAGAACTATGGAGCCACGGTGTATGCGAGCCCGAGCAAGCAGACACATTATGGAAGCAGGCTCCTCAAGGTGGACCCGGCCTCGCCCGGCTCACTCGGGATCGCTATTTCGGAGGCCGTGGAATCCGCTGCCACATCGAACGGCGGCAAGAAATATGGGATTGGTTCCGTGCTTGGCCACGTGCTCTTGCACCAGACCGTGATTGGCCTGGAATCCCTGGATCAGATGGAGATGGCGGGTGAATACCCGGATATCGTGATCGCATGCGCGGGAGGAGGATCCAACTTTGCAGGCTTCGCATATCCTTTCATCCACAGGAATTTGAGGGATGGAAAACGGACCCGTGTCATTGCTGTCGAGCCTGCATCATGCCCGAGCCTTACCAAGGGGAAGTACACCTTTGATTTCGGGGATACGGCCGCTATGGCACCCGTGGTCAAGATGTACACGCTCGGGCACACGTTCATCCCCCCGGGAATTCATGCTGGCGGCCTTCGCTATCATGGAATGGCTCCGAGCGTGAGCGCACTTGTCGACCATGGGGACGTGGAGGCGCGTGCGGTGAAACAGATCGAGACATTCCAGGCGGCCGTAGCGTTCTCCCGCGCGGAGGGAGTTATCCCTGCGCCTGAATCCGCGCATGCCATCCGCGCGGCGATCGATGAGGCACTCCAGTGTAAGGCGGAAGGCAAGAAGAAGGTGATTGCGTTCAATCTCTCCGGGCATGGGCACTTTGACATGACGGCGTACGATGCCTTTCACCGGGGAGAACTCGTGGACTACGAGTATCCGCAGCAGATGGTCGAGGAGGCGATGCAACATTTGCCCAAGGTTGGCGGCTGAGCCGGTAATAGATCAGGTTAAAGTCCTGCTGCGTTCATCATTCAGGCTGGGAGCGGCCGTCCAGACAAGGACGGCCGTTGCAGCCAGGAGGAAAGCGATGGCGCCCAGACTGGCATTGAAGGAGCCGGTGAGTCCAAAAGAGAACCCTGCCAAAACCGGCGCAGCTGCGGCTACGATATTCGCAGAGAAAAGGACCCCGTACACCTGGCCAACATGCTCTCCCCCCCAGAGCCTCGCCACAGACGAGGCATAGATCACGAGAACACCGCCGTAGTTGAAGCCCGTGAGAAGAGCGAATGCGAGAAACCCCTCTTCTGACCTGAGGAGCCAGATACCGGAACCGGCCACGGCCGACTGCAGCAACAGGTTCGCGCGAACCGCGGTGGAAGACCGGAGCCTGTCAAAGATCGCCCCCCATAGC
>JAGDMJ010000253.1 GCA_017860555.1 Bacteroidota bacterium | reverse complement strand
TCGAAATCCAGCACGGCGAACATAAGGTTACCAGTCGGCCCTTTGACGGGCTGGCCGTGAACGATCACCGGGGGCGGGACGAAGTTGATGGTCGAACCAAAACCAAGTCCGGTCCGCAGAAATGTCCGAACGAAGGGGTCGTCGATGAATGATGAAGGGATGAATTCATGTCCTGCAAGGACGCCCACGCGCGGATCCCGAGCAGGAGCAGAACTGGTATCAGGTGCTTCCTGCGATAGTGTGGCCGGGGCAAATTGAAGCGATAGAAAAAGCAGGGCAAGAGATAGTCCATGGATTCTGGCCATTCACAACCTCCGGGCTCGAGAACATTGTGGAAAGATTCGCATGCCGGGTCTGGGCGCTACAGGGGATACAGCAACGCGACCAGCAATTGAAATCCCGACGAACGGAAGCGGGGAGATATCCCGGCTTTCGCCGCAAGCTGATCGTTCGCCCCCGCATTGAGGAGGCTTTGTGTGTACCGAAGCTCGAACGAGAGAGCCACCGGGTCAAGATCGAAATTTTTCCCTACACCAACGAGCATCGCGAGGTCCACCTCATTGATGTAGTTTTTGACACCAACTTCACTTCCCGTGTTGATACTCTTCAGAGAGGCATCAAGCAGGTAACCGAGGTCGAGTCCCCCGTTGACGAACCAGGATCCTCCGGGTGTCATGAAACGAGCGATCACGGGGAGGCTGAAGTAATCAAGGCTGAGTTCCAGGCTATCCCGAGGTTCCGTCTCGCCGACATCATAGGCAATGCCTGTGCCGCGGCGGACGTAGGAGGGTTGCACGCTGAGATGGATATCCCTCCAGAGTGCGAATTCAGCAATGAGGCCGCCGCTGAAACCCGTCTTTGACGTATAGGAGCCATTCTCCGGCATATCTCCGCTGAGGTGGGTACTGCTGCCCCCGGCGGTTATTCCCAGAAAGAGGCGGTCCTGGGCACACACATGTGAAGAAGCAAGCAGGATGATGCCTGCGCACACAATGAGGGGTGGTTTCATAGGAGGAATCCGTGATTGCTGTGGGAACGAGACGAAGGTAGCACTAGAAAGTCTGGAAAGCAAGAAGAACCGGGCGTTCAGCGCTGGGTTGGCTGTTCGTAGGCCCGCATGGCGAGTTCGGATTCCGCAATCCCTGGACTCTCCCGCCGGCACTCATGTTGATTTTATCATTTGATTTCAATACCTTTTTGCCGGAATATTCCTCCTTGTTAAACCATACGCCGGAGCTATCATGAAATTCGTCCTTTTCATAGCTGCAATAATCGTCGGGTGTGCGCAGGAACCCGCGCCGCCTCCCCCTTCGACGCCTGCTGTTGTTCAGCAGAAGCAGGACAGTGTCGATCAGCAGGTGCCATCGGCCGAAGCGATGGTTGCCCGCTTTACCAAATACCAGATCGCTATCATTCGGAAAGGCTCAGCATGGACGAAGGACGCACCTCAGAAGATAGAGAAGCTCGTCGCTGAGAGGGGTGACTACTGGAAGCAGATGGTTGACGATGGAAAGCTGTTGGGAATGGCGCGAGTCGTCGGCGACGGGGACATTCGTGGGGTGCTCTTCTTCAAGATTCAGGACAAGGATGAAATGAAAGCTGTGGCAGCGAATGCGCCTGCCGTGAAGGCGAAACTCCTAACAGCAGACATCCGGACAGTGTGGGGTTCGACCGGGTTGGGTGCCAACTTGAAAGAGAATGCGGGGATGACGAAGGAAGGTGACACCTACTACCTTGCAGCGATGGTGAAAGGACCCAAGTGGTCAAAGAACGCGGATTCTCCGGAGACCCGCCAGGCCACGGCGGAAGCCATGAAACACCTCTACAGCCTGTACAAAGGGGGATCGCTCCGCTTCTTTGCGGCCCTCGAAGATATGGATATGAAGCTCAGGAATATCAGCATCCTGAAGGCTGCCTCGGCGGAAGAGGCCATGCAAATGTTGAAAGACAGTCCATCAGTCAAGAACGGATGGAATGAACCGAACGTCTTCGAAGTGAAGATCCCGGCCGGGATCGTCCCCTAGGTCGTTCTCCGATGTGTGAAAGAAAAAGGCCCGCCTTTGCGCGGGCCTTCGTGTCTTACGGACTTCAGAAACGGGTTTAGTTCTGGACTTGCTCCTGGCTCGACGGGACGAGCGGGAAGGAGAGTTCGTAGGCGTCCTCAAATCCGGCAAAATTCTCCTTGACCATTCTCACCGAGATGTCCAGGCCTCGGGCGGAGATGCGGCACCTGAGGTAGTGGAACATCCGTACTTCCGTTTTCTTCGGAAAGAGGTCTTCCCAGATGGCGCCGCTCCCTGTCAATAAGGGCTGCTGCAATCCTCCTCCTCCTCCCATCACAAGAAAATCTTTCCCCTGATGCTGGAAATGCTCGAAGGCATGGCAATGGCCGGCAAGAAACAGCATGCACTTTGCGTAGCGAAGATAGAGCGGGACGAACGTGTCACGCGCCTCCTCTGACGGTGAGACAATCGTGCTGTTAGTAAAGGGGGGATGATGACAGGCCACGATCGCCGCACTGACCGTAGAATCCACGTCCCACGCTGCCAGCGTGCTGTCGAGCCATGCCAACTGCGTTGCCCGCTCCCGCTTCGAAAGATCGCCGAAGTTCGAATTGAGGATGGCGATGGCCAGTGTGCCCACCCGGACCGCATACCCGGTCTTGCTGTACCATGGGAATCTCGAATTGAATTCCTCGGCCCCTGTTGAAGAATAGAGCATGAGTTCATGGTTTCCCAGTGTGGCGAACACGGGCACTCGTGCTTTCCGGGCTCGAGCAAGGAAGTTGTCGTAGGATTTCCATGCTGAGGGCATGAAACCCATTGACACCATATCACCAAGCGTGATGATGCAATCGGGGCGATCCGCGAGGATCTGGGAAAATATCATTTCGCGGGCGCCGTCGTTGTTGTTCGGCCGGAGTACAACCTCCTCCACGACGAGCGCCCCCTGCGCATCGCTGACGAAACAGACCAGAGAATCTCCCACCACTACAGGGAGGGGCATATGGTGGGTTCCTGCCTTTTCCTGAGCGGTCCCGTGAGGGCAATGAAAAAGGAAGATGAAGAAAAGAATGATCACGGCTGAACGTCCGCCGGGGTTTTCCCCCGGAAGGAGGGAGAACATGTGCCGCCCAGGAATCGGCTGCGTTGGGGCTCTCATTTCCCCGCCGCTGTTGAATATGAATATGTAACGCCGAGGGCGACGGTGAAGTACTGGTTCGTGTTAACAGCGGACGGATTCCCATACAAGTCGTACGTGTAGTAGGTCGACCTTTTGACCAGGTGGTAACGCCCACCAAGATCGAGGGAGACTTCCTTGTTGATGGGCATGAGAAGTCCCACTCCGAAGTTGGCGCCCGCCACAGATTTGGATAACTCTTCGTAGATCGTCTGCGTCACAACCCCATTCTCGGTTTTTTGGCCTGTCAACTTGCCGCTGTAGAGATAGACGCCCACCTCGACGAGACCATAGAAACGGAATTTCGCCTCCGGGGAGAGCAGCTTCACCGAAAACAGGATCGGGAAAGCGCTGATGCCGCCGTCAAGCTGGTAGGTGCCTACTCCTCCCATCGAGGCGTACTGCGCGTTCACATCGTCGTTGTCCACGTTCCAGCGGGTAAAACCGAGCAAGATGGAAAGGCGGAGATAACTCTCGCTCTCCATGAAGAAGTCGACGTGGCCGCCGTAACCTGTCTTGAATGAATTCGCAAATGATCCGAGAGGCACAGCGATATCGCCCGCAAATGTCGACCCATACCCTCCTTGCCCGAAGCACGCCGCTGTAATCAATGCGGAGCAGAATCCGACTACGATGACATTCCTGATGAAGAGCATAGCGACGTTCCTTTCGTACTTTTTCTGGCGGATTCTTCAGAACGCCTCTTTGGCGTTGAAGTAGACCCCCTCCGTATTGCGTCCGCGCGCGAAGTCCGCTCGGACATTGAGCAACTCCTGCACGTCGAGCATGAATCTCACCCCCAGTCCGAATGAAGGCTTCACATTCTTGAGTTTGAATCCACTGTAGTCACCACTCACATCGCCTATGCCGGCGAAGGCAACGATTCCCCATCTCTTCGTAAGCCTGATGCGGAATTCACCTTGAGTCGCCAGGTAGATCTTGTCGCGGTATCGGCCTTCATAATAACCTCGCATAATGTTGTCTCCCCCCAGGGCGGGATACATGTAGAATGGGGGTTCGCCGGCGATTTGGCTCCCGTAGAATTGCAGGGCTAGTACAATGTTGGAGGTGAGGCCGATGTAGTGTCGTGCGTCGAGGATGTATCGGGCGAACGTGAAATCACTCCCGAGCCAGGCAGCGGATTGGAGCATGCTTAGCTTGTAGAATCCCCCGTCTGAGGGAGAGAAAGAGTTATTCCGCGTATCGGCGAACAGGACCAGTCCGAACCCCGAGGAGAGCCCACCATCCGATCCCTCAAGGTCTCCGGCGAGAATGTAGGGATTCGACCTTTTTTCTGAGATCGTGGTGGAATTCAGGTCATAGTTCAAACCAAGTTTCAAAGGGCCCAGGACTTGAACGTCGCATTCGATATTGGTCCAGAAGGCATTCCGAACATAGGACGCCGAGTCGATGTCGGGGGATGCAGGTCCTATTCCCCAGAATTTATCAACATACCGGTAGTAGTCTATGCTTGCAGTAAGATAGTAGTCACCGAGAAAAAGCTCCGGGTTGAGGAAAAGGTCATACGACTGCTTGACGGAATAGTAGCCGGACAACATGACATTGGAAGCCTTTTCATCGGCGCTGCTCCCCAGCCGCTGCGTCAGGATCAATGCACCGCCGATCGCGAACTCTGTTTCGGGAGAATAAAATATGTACGGGTACCCGGTCACAGAGATCTTGCCGACCCTGGCACTGTCGCGGGTGTCAGGCAATTCCAGCTGCGCACTTGACCTGCCCGCGGTAAAAAGGAAAAGGCACGGCAGCAGCGCCAAGTGCCTCAGGGTCAACGACAGATTCACGGTCTACCTCAATTGGGGGAATGGTCGGGAAGATTTCAAGGTTCCGAGTCTTCGGTTCTGAAAAACCTGTACGAAGTGCTCAAAGTTAGTGAAAAACTGGGCCAAAATCCACCACCTGAAGTAGGCCCTGAACACGAACGATTGTGGCACTTCGTCGCAACGGTCTGCTTCAACGAACGCCTTATTGAAAGATTATTCAAGAAGAGTGCCACGTGTCCCTGGAGATCAGAGGAAAGGGCGGGGAGGGGTACCCAAAAACCTTGCTCACCCGCAATAAAGCCGATATTCACTTGTGCGTGAGCTGCCCCCCCGGTGGGGGAAGCGGTTTTTTCGCCGGCAGGACGATATAGCGACTCGGAGTCTACATTTTGACTCATCTTTGCCCTGATTGACATCCGCACCCCCGGCTGCATCCTCGCAACTGCTGTAAGGACTTGGCTTTAGACTCAAGGGCAGCAGCTCTGCTGGGCTGGCATGAATCTTGGACTACGCGTAGCGGCGTGGGATCGTGTCC
>JAGDMJ010000252.1 GCA_017860555.1 Bacteroidota bacterium | reverse complement strand
AAGGCATCTCCGACAAGGTAATTCCTGTAATTCCCCCGTGTCCTGAGAATGCGTGGAAGCGCTTCTGCGAGGCGTATTCCCGGCACCCCGGCAACCGGAAGCTCCGGAGCCTTTTCCTCGAGACGCGTCAGAAAATAGTACGACAGCATCAAGGAGACAAAGGCAAGAGAAAAAAGGAATGCGTAGCTTGCCGGGTACAGCATCGTCCCCAGAATCAGCGCCGCGACTGCGCCGCCGCCGATGCCGAACACAGAGCCAAGGAGGTTCCTGATCGCGAACAGCCTTCCGCGCACCTCGAGGGGTGTCAGCTTCGCGATGAGATCGAACCAGACGGGAAGATTGATGCTCCCCGCGATGGCAGCAAGGGCGTAGAGAATGAAAAACGCTGCGAGCACCCCACCGGTCCCTACTCTGCCTGCGAGCACAAACGGAACCAGAGAGAGCAGGAGCCACGGCATCCTCTGCGCCATAGCGGTCAGCAGGAGCAGGCTTTTCTTCTCTCTCGCACGTTGTGCGTAGCGGGCGATGAAAACCTGGGGAAAATTGAACCCGAAGGTCCAGAGCACCGGGATCATTCCCACAGCGATGTTGCCGCCGCCGATAGCCTTGACAAAAACCGGTAAGATCGCCTGTTGCGAAACGAAACTCATCCCGAGTGCGAACAACGCGCCATCCATCACATTGGCGGTGAAGTTGCGCTGCGCCACAGGGTCCTCGATCCCGATCACCGCACGGACCCACTCAGACACGGTATACCCTCACCTCTCCCGCCTCGAGCGTGAGTCGTGCCGTGACGCCCCCGTCATTCCCTCTCAACTGGAGCGTCTTGCCGCTGAATTGCTCCACGGCCTTCCCCTTCCGCAGGCCCGGAAGGCCGAACACGAACTCGCGCCGAGCGGCCTCAAGATTCCGAAGCACGATCATCGCGGATCCCCGGGGGTCGGTCAGGAGATCAATTCGCATCTTCCCTCCCGTGACGTTCGGACGACCCGGTTCCGCCACCAATCCAGCCAGACTTGCGATCAGATCACCGTTCTTCGAAGCGCCACCTCGATAGTACGGCAAGCCAAAAAATGATCCGATCAGGATCGCGCGTCCTCTGCCGAAGGGTGCGCACGTGATCGCCGGTTCTCCGTTTGCATAGGTCCCCCACACTTTGGCATGGGAGGGCCGGAGCACTTCACGGACCATCGCTCCATGCACCTTCTGTCCCGACCTGATATACTGCAGAGTCTTCATGACCGTTATTTCGGTTGCCCCCGGAAGGCTCCCATCTGCCGCATGTTGCTGCGAGGCCCCGAACACCTCGTCCATTCCATATCCAGGGATGGTCGTCTGGTGACGCCCCGACTCCGGATGCCATCCTGCGAAGTAGCACTCCCCGATCAGCAACCCTCCCGCCTCGACCCAGGCCTTCAGCGCCGTGCAGATGGCTCCGCTGAGACAGTACGGGAAAGGAACGTAGATGACGCGATACGTCTCCAGGACCCCCGGGAATTCCCGGGGGTGGATCAGGTCCACCACGAAATTCCGCTCATACAGGGCCTTGTGAACTCCGAGCAACGAATCGGTGACGTTCTTTTCATTCCCGGTAGCGGCCCAGCCGAACACCTGGTTCTCAGGATTGTACAGGAGAGCAACGTCCGCGGCGCGCGGCCGGGCATCCAGGATGAAATCGGCGTTTTTCTGAAGCACGCGGTTGACTTCCGCAAACGAATCAAGCCACGGCGTCGGTGAACCGTCCAGGTGCGTGAGGCCCCAGGCGGGCGCTTCACGCGCGAGCGTCTCCGGCCGATACTGCCAGAAGACAAATCCCTTCATGTTTGCCGCGATGCCGGTAAAGACATTTCGCTTCACGTCATTCGCGGTAACGAGCTTCGGCAGGGCGAGTGTGTATCCAAACAACATCAGCATCTCTGCCGAGATCACGGGCTTGCCACGCGCACACGACCGCAGGACGTCGCACATCATCGGGTCGTCCATCTGGGTAATTCCGTGAAGGTCGCCGAACCGTCCGACATTCCAGGGATCGTTCGCCGTCGAGGTGACAGGAAAACCCTGAATGAAAACGTGGTGACACATCAAGGGGTGTTTTCCCCCATCTTCCTCTCTCGCCACGTCGAAGCGCCGCTTCACATTCCACCCGAGCGTATCCACAAAGAAGATGCGCCAGTCAATCACGTCGTTGAAGCTGTTCCGCGTCCGGGGAATCTCGATCGCCTCAAAGGAGCGGTAGTTCCGGTTCCACGAGACATTCAGGCGATCGATGGTACGGTACTTCGCACCGAGCCAACGGATGAACTCGGTGCGGCAATTCTCGCAGTAGCACAGCATATCCCCCATGTGCTCAGCATCGTCGGCATAGAGCCGCATTTCGGCCATGCTGCTGGTCAACTCGGGCTCGCTGGCGACGTTCCATATCTCCAGTGCAGGATGGTCCTTGTAGCGGCGCACAGTAGCCCGGAGGAAATCGAACATATGCTCCATCGCCGCCACATGGTTGAAGCATGCCCCGAGCCCGCCGATCTGCCTGTGTGGCTGCACCTGGGGCCCTATCCTCCTGCCGTCCAATGTCACCATCGTCACGTCCGGATACTTCCGGTAGATCCAGACGGGGGCCACATCAACGATCGTGTTCAGCATCACGCGCAGGCGGTTCTTCTCCGCGATGTCCATCAGGCGGTCAATGTCGTCAAACATATACTGCCCCTCATCGGGATTGTTCCACCTCCACTGCACCCAGAACTTGACGGTGTTCAGGCCGAGCCGTGCAATGTTGGCCAGATCCTGTTCCCAGGCCTCGGGCGGGGGAGAAGGAGCCCGATAGTACTGGGTCCCGAACGGTATATATGGACGACTCAGAAGTGATCGCATGCGTATGCCAGATTATGCCTCGACGACGAATTGTGAAAGATGCTTCAGGCCAAATGCCAGACCTTGTTTGACTTTCGCCTCGGATCCTTCCCAGATCGGGTCTTCATGCTCGATCGACAAGACATGATCGTAGCCCGATTCCTGGAGTACCGACACCAGCTTGCCCCAGTTGATGCTTCCGAGTCCCGGAATACGATAGCGCCACCATCCCGATTTCCAGGGAACCGGAGTGAGCTGCCGCGAGAAGATGCCATACCGGTACGCGCCTTCGGTCAGGATCTCCGTATCTTTTGCGTGCACGTGGAAAATGCGTGGAGCGAAGTCCTTCGCCGCCCTGAGGTAATCGATCCCGAGCCAGTAAAGGTGCGACGGATCGAAGTTGAGGCCGAAACCCGCACTGGGGACCTCGTTGAAGAGTCCTTCCCAGAGTTCAGGGCTGTAGGCATAGTTGCCCGGCAGTCCAAACCGCTGCCAGTTCTCCATCGGACAATTCTCGATCATCAGCCGGACGCCGTGGTCTGTGGCATATTTCACCAGAGGGCGAAAGATCGTTCCGATCTCTATCAAGCACTCATCGGGGCTCTTGTCCGGCCGGGCACCCACAAACGTCCCAACGAGGTTCACCCCCAGCATGGAAGCGGTGTCGATGACTTTCCTGAGGTGATCATGGTAGCATTTCCGTTTCTCGGGATCCGGGTCGAGATTGTTGTCGTAATATGCCATCGCCGAGATGCCCATGCTGTGGCGTGCAAAGAGATCGTTGACTCGCTTGGCGTCATCCCTGGTAAAGCGCGCCGCGTCGATCTGGCGTGCCTTATAGTCGCGCGCTGAATCCACCGGCCAGGCCGCAAGCTCGAGCGTGCGGAATCCCTGTTTGGATGCCCATGAGACCAGGTCCTCGAGCGGCAGATGAGGGAGGCACGCGGTAAGAAATCCCAGCTTCATGGTTTCACCTCAACCCATTTGCGTGTGCCATCGCTTTTCAAGACAGCATCGACGATCTTGTTCTCCCAATGGCCATCGGCAAATGTCGGAAAATCAGGGATGCTCTTCCGTGGGTCCTTCCCTTCGCGGATGAAATCATAGACGTTCATGAAAAGGTTCATCGGACCATCGGGATATCCTTCCGGGTGCCCTCCCGGGTAATGCGCATACTTGCGCGCCTCCTGGTGAAGTAGCGATGGATCTTTGATGATCACTTCGTTCGGCCGCTCCCGGTGTCCAACCCAGAGTTGGTTCGGCTCTTCCTGATTCCAGGCAACCGCCGCTTTGCTTCCATCGATCTCGATCTGTTCGCAATTCTTCCTGCCCGCGCTGACCTGTGAGACCGTGACCACTCCGCGCGCGCCGTTCGCGAACCTGAGCATGACGATCCCGGTGTCTTCCGTCCGGATCGGGATATCCTCAAGATCGCCGGACAACGCCATTTCCTTTCCCTTGAACGTCTCGATGGCTCCCCTGGGGCGCTTCCGTTTCGGATGCACCGTCATGAGATCGGCAAAGACGCTGGTGATCTTCAGCCCTGTGACAAACTGAGCCAGGTCGCACCAATGCGAACCGATGTCGGCAATGGCGCGGGACGCGCCACTCATCTTCGTCTCCAAACGCCAGTTGTAGTCCGTGTCATAGTAGAGCCAGTCCTGCAGATAATGGCCATGCACGAGGTACACCTTGCCCAATTCTCCTTTTTCCATCATCGCGCGAGCGTGCTGGATAAGCGGATAGAAGCGATAGTTGAAATTGATCGCGTTCACAACCCCCTTCTTCGCAGCAAGGCTCACCAACTCGGCAGATTCTTTGGACGTCATCGTCAGCGGCTTTTCGGAGATCACATGCTTCCCCGCACCGAGCGCTGCCTTGTTGATGACAAAATGGAGGTGGTTCGGCGTGCAGTTATGGATCACCTCCACGTCACCATCGGCGATCACATCTTCCCACTTCTCATACACCTTTGGAATGGCAAACCGTGTCCCCAACGTACGAGCTTTCTCCTTTTCGATTGAGGCGAGGGCCACAACCTGGATCCCGCCTATTCGCTGGAGGGCCTCCAGGTGCGCCGGCCCGATGAATCCTGTTCCAATCACCGCTGTCCTGATTCGTTTCATTTTTCAGCTCCTGTCTGTAGGCTTCGTTGTCGTGATGCCTTTCGCCCTCTTCACCATTCTCTTTGCTTCCGGGAGATCCATCTTCTGCGCCGCATTGTACAGGCATAGCGCAGGAAGAACGCCCAGCCGTGCATAGTAGGATTCCTGCAACGCGAATACCGGATTCGCTGGATGCCTGGTGAGCAGGTGAGCCGTGAACCGCGTGTATGGACCGAACAGATACGTGCTCACGGGATGCACATCTCTCCACCGCGTCTTTCCCTCGAGGCCATGCACCTCGGCAATGCTGTCGAGTCCATGGATCTGAGCCATGGGCAGCACCGAGAGCACATGTTCGTGAAGTCCTTCCCCGGCGAATAGCACATTCGGGAACGCCCGCTCCAACCGCCGGACGTGCCGGTTCATCCCTGTCAGAAAGTTCGGGCCCCGGCTTGTGTTGAACGCAAGGAGGGTCTGGTCGAGAAAGACCCCATCGACACCGTATGTGCGGATGAGCCTGCCAATGATCCTTTCCATCAG
>JAGDMJ010000251.1 GCA_017860555.1 Bacteroidota bacterium | reverse complement strand
ACCCGACCCGAACAGATATTCCGCGGCTTTCTCCCCGTAATAGGACCATCCCAGGATTGTCGAGAAGACGAACGTCAAGAGCCCGATTGTAAGTACAATTGGTCCCACGAGAGGAACATCGGAGAAGGCGGCTTTCGTGAGAGAAGCTCCGTTCAATCCATTCATCCACTCGCCTGAGTTGACCAGTACCAGCCCGGTCATGGCGCAGACGACCACGGTATCCCAGAACGTTCCCGTGGACGAGACCAGCGCCTGCCGGATCGGGTTTTTGGTCTGGGCTGCCGCTGCCACAATGGGCGCGCTTCCCAAGCCCGATTCATTTGAGAAAAGGCCGCGTGCTACCCCGTACCGGATTGCTTCCTTCATGCCGGCGCCGAGGAAGCCACCGATCATCGCATGCCCCGTAAAAGCTGTCCTTCCAATTAATTCTAACGTTGCCGGGACGGACGCGTAGTTCATCACAAGCAGTACGATGCAGCCGCCAACGTAAAAGATGGCCATGAAGGGGACCAGCTTTTCGCACACGTTCGCGATAGACTTGATCCCACCCAGAATTACGATCGCCGTCAGCACCGTCATCACAATGCCGCTGATCCATGGATCGATACTGAATGTTTCCTGGATCATCGACGAGATGGAATTCGCCTGAACCATATTGCCGATGCCAAAGGCCGAGACGGCGGTGAGTGCCGCGAAGGTCACGGCAAGCCACTTCTGATTCATCCCCCTTTCCAGGACATACATGGGTCCGCCGGCCATGAGTCCACCGGGGGTCTTGATGCGATACTTCACGGAGAGGAGCGCCTCGGCGTACTTGGTGGCGATTCCGAAGACACCGGTGAGCCACATCCAGAGCACGGCACCAGGTCCACCCGCAGCCACGGCAGTAGCCACGCCAACGATATTGCCGGTCCCGATGGTCGCGGCAAGTGCGGTGGTGAGCGCGCCGAACTGGCTCACGTCGCCTGTTCCTTCGCGCGAGCGGCCGAGAGATAGCTTGATAGCCTTGCCGATGAAGCGCTGGATGAACTTGAGGCGGAAGGTAAGAAAGATGTGCGTCCCGAGCAGGAGGATCAATAAAGGAGGACCCCAGACGATATCGCTGAGGTCCTTGATGAACGTCTCAAATCCCTGCATGAAATAGCCCGCAAATTAAGGGATGAGTTTACCGAAGCCGATGGCAAACGATGGGCCGCCGAAGTATCTGCGGTCACCGATAGGATGGAAGAAGCCTGTATAGTCGAGCCCGACCTGGAGAAAGACATTGTATGACTGGTCGTACGTGAATTCCAGGCCGGTCACCGCATAGCCGCCGATCCCCCAGTGGAACGACGTCCGTGACATGGATTCGAAGAATTCCAATCCGAGCGGTGTCAGCATTCCCATGACCGGTCCTGCGCCGCCCCGGATGAATTGGCTCCAATCCATCGATCCCGCGTGCCCCTCAAACAGATTGAACCGTACTCCCAGATAGGCAGGGATCATAAAGAGGCCCTGCGCATAGCGATAGCCCCTGAGGTATGTTTCGGGAATCAGCGAAGCGTTCGCGGCAACCAGGCCCGTGCTCAATTCCAGCACAGAGAAACCTCGCCGCCCGCCCAGGCTGAAATACCCTCGGCCACCGAGACTGAAGGAGGTCACGTTCAGGAAACCCATCGCATGACCGTGCGACGTTTGTGCGCGGGCCAGGTGCTGCTGTACCGGGACGATGGGCGACGCACGCTGAATGCCGGGAGGTGCCGCGGAAGGATAGGGAGTTGACGGTTCCTGCGCCAGGACGGGAGAGGCAAACAACAAGGCGATTACAGACAGCACACTAGTTCTCATGCCGCACTCCTCCTTACTGTTCTATGTAGTATGGTACGGCAAGGAGTGGGAAAAGTCAAATGCCGGACCGCAGGCCGGTTGTGAGCGCCGGCTACAACCTTTCGGCTTCGGGTTCCCGCTTGTTCACCATCCACACGCCGAGTAAAATCAGCCCCCCGCCGACGAGTGAGATGAGGAGGATCGATTCTCCCAGCATGGCTGCTGCAACACCGGCGGCGATCAGCGGCTCCAGGTAAAGCATTGCCCCCACCCGCGAGGCAGAGATGATCTTCAGAGCGTCATACCAGAAGATGTATGCGATCCCGGAGCAGAGGATGCCAAGAAAGAATATCGCGAGCCAGCCGGAGAGGGAGAGGTGTGCGATCTCTGCCGGCGAACCGTGAAGAAAGAACAGCGGACAGCTGAAGAGCCAGCCAAATCCCATGACGAAAAAGATCATTAGAGTGGCAGAGTGATGCCGCAGTCCCCGACGGGAATACACGGAAAAAAGAGCCCAAGTGAAAGCGCTGATCAGGACAAGCAGATCGCCCGGCTCGCCGAATTGTCCGGAGCCAAGCGTGCGCCAATCTCCATGTGTGACGACAAGAACAACGCCTGCGCCCGCGATCGTCATGCCGGCAATATGGACCCCCCCGAGCTTTTCATGCAACAACAGCCAGCCCAGCAGGGCGATGAATACGGGCGATGTGGTGATGATCCATGCCGATGTTGATGCCTGAGCGGTGACCAGTGCAGTGGATTGGAGCCACTGATGGAAAGCGATCCCGAGAAACCCCAGCAGCGCGAAACGGCGCAATTCCCGAAGCGGGATGGATGCCCATTCTTCCCGGGCTACGACGAACAATGCCAGCACTGCGACGCCGATGCCGAAACGAAGCCAGACCACGGCAGCCGGTGCGATCTCCCGCAGCGCGATCTTGGTGGCGATAAAGGAAGCGGCCCAGACGGCAACCGCGAACGCTGCCTTTGCCAGTGCAAAGGATGTCTGTCGTTCACTGAGCGCAGGTTGACTCATGGCCCGGACAATATACCCAGAATGCTCCGTTCTTGCCAGAGACGTCATCAGGCCCGTAGCGTCCCGCCGGCTTTCCTGTTTCTCTTCTTGTCTGTGGGAAGATCGGGAGTATAAAGTGCGTATTAAGTGTTACTATTTTTCAGAGGTGATGATGAGATCTCGTAAAGCATTGGTGCTCGCCCTGCTCCTTCTTTCGGCTGCGAGTCCCGGTTTTGCCCAGCACGAGGGTGGGTCTTTCGGCTTTGGGTTTATCCTGGGAGAGCCGACAGGGCTGTCATGGAAGTATACATTGAGCCGCACGAACGCGCTTGACGGGGTCATCGGCGTCTCGCCGGGGAACCGATTCCGCATCCACGTTGATTACCTCTGGAACGCGTTTCCGTTCCATGATCCCGGTTTTTCGCTGCACTATGGCATCGGCGCCGTTGTCGGCTTTGGCGAGACGTGGTTTGTCGAACATGACCGAAAAAAGGAGTACTGGGCGAGCACAAAAGAGCTTGGGGTAGGTCTGCGGGTTCCTTTCGGCATCGACTATGCCATACCACGTTCGCCTGTAGAGCTCTTTTTCGAGCTTGCTCCAATATTCATCTTCGCGCCTGACATAGGTGCCGGCATTGATATAGGCCTCGGGGTACGGTTCTATCCGTAGACTCACACCCTCAGAGCCCCTCCGCGCGGTTTTTCCCATCGGTGGTTATCTGAACTGTTCAACGGGGACGATCTGTAGGTTGATTCTTTGCCCGGCGCTCAGTAATCGCCGCAAGCATCTGCGCGGCAACAAACCGGTTCCCTTCGACATTGAGGTGAACTCCATCGGTCGTCAAAATGCCCTCGCCGGCATCATGCGGATTGTGCGCGCGTAGGTAATCGTTGAAGGCCGCATTGAGATCGCAGAGCTGCACTTGCATGGCGTGCGCGACGCTGCGGCTGATCCCGGCATACTCCGCGAGCATTGTGTCCATGGTATTTGTACCGGCACGCTTTTCACCGATCACACTGGGTGTGCACAGGATCACCCGGGAGCCGGTCGCATGGATCTTCGTGATCAGCTCCTTCAGGCCGCTCTCAAACTCGGGTTTTGGCGTCCCTCTGTTGAACGACTGCCAGTGCCAGACATCATTGATGCCGATATAGATGACGGTGAGGGAGGGCTTCCGAGCGATCACATCGCGGTCCACGCGTGCCAGAAGATCGGGTACGCGGTTGCCGCTGATGCCTGCGCCGATCACCTCAATGGTTCCGCCGCTGCTCTTAGCCAGGCTGTCGTTTACGATCGTAACATATCCCTGCGGCCCTGCTCCCAGTTCAGTGATGGAATCTCCGAAGAACACGATCCGCTCCGTCCGAGAGGCAAGCTCATTTCCCCCGGCGCATGAGCCCAGGACCAGAGCAAACGCAAAAATCATTATTGTCCTCATGGTGTTTATCATGGCGATGAGAATATACAGAAGATTTGCAGAAATCGTCCATAAGGTAGGAGTTGCAGGTGGGAGATGCAAACGTGGGGCAGGTGTCGTTGCGATCACGCTTTGCGTGGAACAAAGGGTTGAAGCTGCACGAGGGAAAACGACATGGCTGATGAGAATTCCCGGCAGCTGAATGGAGGCCAACGTTCCGGTTGCCTCAAGATCCGAAAATGTGCATCTTTGCATCAAAACTGAAAATCACATGGCATTGCATACACAGAGCCCGGCGTCGGCAGAACTTCTCGAATCATCCCTGGATCCCGATCCCGTCGTCCAGTTTCAGCGCTGGTACAAAGAGGCTGTGGACGCGGGAATCCCGCAGGCGAATGCCATGACACTTGCGACTGCCGCGAAAGACGGGAAGCCCTCGGCCCGGATCGTACTTATGAAGACGGCCGACGCCCGGGGGTTCACATTCTTCACCAACTACCGGAGCCGGAAAGGACGAGAGCTTGCCGGAAATCCCAGGGCCGCGCTCATTTTTTACTGGGAGACCCTGGGCCGGCAGGTGCGGATCGAAGGGGTGGTGGAGAAAGTTCCGGCAGAGGAATCAGATGCCTATTTCCATTCCAGGCCGCTGGACCACAAACTGAGCTCGATTGCATCACCGCAAAGTGAGCCGGTGACGCGTGAGGAGCTAGATCGGCGTTATGAGGAGTTGAAGCGCCACTATGCCAACCAGCCCGTCCCTCGCCCGGAGGAGTGGGGAGGATATCGCGTGCACCCCGAACGGATGGAATTCTGGCAGCGGAGATTTGCCCGGATGAACGACCGGGTGGCTTATGAGAAACAGAAGGACAGCGCCTGGAGAATGATGCGGTTGGCCCCGTGATTTCTCTGCGCTAGTCTTGTTTTCTGGGCACCGGCTGTTGGCGGTGATCGTGTGTCAGGCAATCCTACCGGCGCCTGGTATCATTCGTCAGAATCCACTCGGGCGGGATAAGGCGGTTCAGGGGCTCGCGCAGGCGTTTGGGGAGCAGCGACAAGCCGATCTGATACGATGCGTTCGTCCAACCGAATCCTTCCTGCGTGATGTAAGAGAAGTCAGTCCCCACATTTCCATACTCCACAAAAACCTGGTGCGTCCTTCCGACCAGATCGTACTTTTCAGGAATGGTGCCATTGTAGTTTACGGCATTGCTCGTGATGGTGAAGAGCCATCGATAGATCAGCCGGTGTGCGGCTTCGGTATGCCCGTAGTCCAAAAGCCCCTGCCA
>JAGDMJ010000250.1 GCA_017860555.1 Bacteroidota bacterium | reverse complement strand
AGGCAAGGTATCCGGAAAGGGAGCCGGCACGCGATGCAAGGGAAGCGTACGAAAGCCGTTCGCCCCCGCAGACAAGGGCCGTAGCATCGGGACATCGCTGAGCGGTCTGAAACAGATAGTCACTAATCACGTGCATGAGAGAATTCCGAGAGTACACGCTGAATCATGATGCCGTTGATATTTCCGATAGTCATTTCTGAGTCCCTAGTTCAGGAGTGCCGTGGGGGGCGAGCTTCCCTGCGACACAAGCTTCTACACGGTTGATCGTGTCAAAATTGTCTGCCACGAGTTCGTTATCCTCAAAGTGCACGTGAAATTGATCTTCAACAAAGGCGATCAATTCCAGGACGCCCGTGGAATCAACCACACCGGACTTCAAAAGCGACTGGTCATCGCTAAGGTGTTCATTCCCCTCGAAAACAAAGTTCTTCAGGATGAATTCCCTGATCTTGCCCCGGATATGCTCACTTGTCATACGTGTTTCCTTCAATGGCTGAACTCGTTTCCCCGGTTTCCTTGTCCCGTTCAAGCTGTGGTGGAAACTGTACGGTCAATCATTACTGAGAATTCGAAAGTGGCTGACGGCTCAATCGCCGGGCGCCGGACGAACTGCTCCCACAGCAGTTGGGTAGATAATATCCCGACGAAGGCCATGTTGTCCACATTGCTCAACACGGCAAGGCGGCTGTCTTTCAACAAAGTGCTGACGCATTTGTCAAACAGCCTGCGGACAGCAAGAGGATCGAAAAGTCCTGCCTGTTTCAGTTGAGTTTCGGAAAATGCATCTGCCACATATTCAGGTATGTTCGGAACGACGAAGCTCACTGCATCAGGCCCGCGGTATGGCTGCTTCGGACGACGCAAGATCGGTTCTGGCACCAGCTCTCTCGCCACCCGCTTCAGGATGCTCTTTTCATTGAGGCCCGGAAGCTTGTAGAGAGCGGGAAGTGAGTCGCAGAAATCGACAACGTCGCTGTCCAGGAACGGAAACCGTCCCTCCACCGAATGCGCCATGAGCATGCGGTCCCCCTGCGATGAAAGGAGGTATCCTGAGAGGAGCGTTGTACACTCAAGATATTGCGCTCGGGCCAGCTCGTCCCATTGCATGAACGAACCGGGGAGACTATCCAGGACATCAGGAACCCGCTGGGATGTGAGGACAGCCTTCACCTCAGGGGCAAGGAACCTTTTTACCATCGCGGTTGTCCGCCAGCGCGGCGCATGGGAAAAACCAGGCATACCCGCCTCTGACAATCCCTGCTTCCAGAACTCGACCGCCATTCCCTTCGCATGCTGAGGTGCGCGGGCCAGGTAGGGATACAGCCGGTCGAAGAGCCGGGGGCGAATGTGTGACTCTGGCATGCGGGACCAGAACGCGCGGATCTTGGCTTCGCGGAAGAGATCATAGCCTGCCAGCATCTCATCCGCCCCTTCCCCAGTCAGCACAGCTTTGATGCCGGATTGTCGCACGAGACCGGAGAGAAGAAACATGGGGGCGGCTGCCGTGCGCAGCAGCGGTTTCTCCGCGTGCCAGACAACGTCCGGAAAGACCCTTGCAATATCTGACCGGCTCACGACCATCTCCTCATGCCGGCTGTCCAGCGTGGCGGCCATGGCGCGCTGGTACGGGGTCTCATCGAACTCAGGGTCCTCAAAGCGCAAAGAAAAAGTCCGGAATTCTCCGTCCACTCGTACCTGATTTCCAAGGCGCGCCACGACCGAACTGTCCAGGCCGCCTGAGAGATAGCTACCCACAGGAACGTCCGCGCGAAGCATGCGCATTTGCGTCGCTCGGGTGAGTTTCTCACGCAGTCCCTCCGTGGCATCCTGGAGAGTGACTGAGCTCGGCTCTGCTGCGTCGGGATAGCGAGGGGTCCAGTAGACACCCCTCGTACTCCCGCACTGTTTCCCATAGACACCATAGGATGCCGGTGGAAACTCCTGGATATCCCGGAAGAGACTCAGCGGAGCTACAGGGGCCCAGTAGGTCAACACCTGGTCGAGACCACGCGGATCAATCTCTCGCGGCACTGCCGGATCGGCAAACAGAGCCTTGACTTCGCTTGCGAACCGAATGATCCCGTTAGGTCCTTCATGGACAAAAAGCGGCTGTATCCCAACGCGGTCGCGTGAAAGAATCAACCTTTGTCGGACGCAATCCCAGAGTGCCAGCGCCCATTGTCCGTTGAATCTTCGAAAACACCCCTCTTCCCACTCTTCAAAAGCGTGCACGATGACTTCCGTATCAGAGGTGGTACGGAAGGAATGTCCCCTGGAGAGAAGCTCAGCTCGTAATTCAATGTAGTTGAAGATCTCTCCGTTGAAGACGATCCAGAGCGTCCGGTCCTCATTGCACAGGGGCTGTGAACCCGTGTCGAGGTCGATGATGGAAAGTCTGGTGTGTACAAGCGCGGCATGTCTATCGCGGTAGAGCCCGGATTCATCCGGACCGCGGTGAGCAAGCAGCGCCGCCATCGACTGAAGCAACTCCAGAGATGGTGGAGTGCAGCAACCTTCTAAGTCTATGATGCCAGAAATCCCGCACATGGGGTTTAATTCTTCTCATCTTTCCCGGAACTGTCTTTGGCCGTCACGGCTTTTGAGACCATCTCCTCCACCTCCGGCACGGGCTCGCAAAGCAGCGGCTCCAAATGCAACGGCACCGCGTGACGCCTTTTGGCTTTGATGTCCTCATAAACGCGATCGATCTGTTCTGCCGTCAACCCTGTCACTTCTGCCGCCTCTGCCGCGGGGACGTTGTGGTTGGAGGCATAGAGACAGAGATCCATTTTTTCATAGGGGAGGCTAAAATAGAACTCCTCCTGCGACTGCGCAAGTGAAAACGTATCTGTTGTGGGGAGACGGGAGAGGATCTCATCCGGCACACCAAGGTAGCGTCCCAGCATATACACCTGCGTCTTGTATAAATGTGCGATGGGCTTCACATCTGCATGCCCGTCTCCACCTTTCACAAAAAACCCCTGATCGTACTCGAGCCGGTTCGGCGTACCGCAGACCGCATAGTTCATTTTGTCCGCATAGTAGTACGCTAGCATCGTCCGCATGCGTTGTTTGAAGTTCGTTGCAGCCACGAGTTTGAGATATGCAGGCAGGGGGAGACGGGCGGCGAGATCTCTTCCACCCGGGTCTTCAACGACCAGCCGCGAAATGTTCAGCCGGTCCCGTTCAAGTATCGATGGCATGACGATCTTGCTCTTCCAACCTGAACCGTAGTCCGGGAAGACAGTTCGGATTGCTTCCTCCTGCCGGCGATAGCAGCCAGCCGCTTCAAGGATGGGCGTAATATCTTCGACCACGAACTCAATGCCGAGTCCAACGGCAAGAAGTTGTGCCAATTCCCGCGATGCGGCAGATGAATCACGGTCGGGCATCGAGACTGCAAGGACATGTTCCTTCCCGAGTGCATGAACGCAAAGAGCAGCACAGACTGAGCTGTCGATGCCCCCGGAGACCGGGATTACCACCCCTTTGTGGCGGAGTGTGATAAGGATTTGCTTCCGGAGCGTGCCGGCAATGCGTTCCGCTATTGCTTCGGGATCGATATGGAGATCTGCAGGATTCATATGTCGTCGTGGTCGGATCTGTACTCCCAGCTACGCAAAGCGCCGTTTTCGCAAGAAGCGCAATTCGCCTATCAATTGCCAGACGGAAAAGCCAGCAGGTTGCTGACACAGGATACCGCTCTATCTCTGCAATCCTGTGGTCGAGACCTTCTGATCTACTTCGCCAGAATCATCTGCCTCGACGCAACGAACGACTCTGCCTGGCCTGCCGTCAGCCGATAGATATAGACCCCGCTTGCGAGTCCGGTCCCATCAAAGAGGACCTCATAAGTACCTGCTGCTTTGCGTTCGTTCACCAGGACGGCGACCTCTCTCCCCAGAACATCATACACTATCAAACTGACATCACTGACCCCCGACACCTGCCCGTCTCGTCCCGACTGCGTCGGGACGGAGAATCTGATCCCTGTTTTCGGATTGAATGGATTTGGATAGTTCTGGCTCAGCGCGAATTCTTTCACGACCGGCTGAGGGTTGATCGCGGTCGTCATGGAGAGCACCTCCGAGATATGGTCCGTGCCATCCAGATCCACCTGCCGCAGCCTGTAGTAATTGCCGGGCGGCGTGGTGTTGTCAGTGAACGAGTACGAATGCACATCGGTGGTCGTGCCGAAACCGGGCTGGAACGAATTCGGGATGTCGCTCCAGATCGTGTTGTCAACGCTCTTTTGCACGTAGAACCCGTAGTTGTTGATTTCGGACAGCGTGCTCCAGAGCAAGGTAACCGATTGGCTGCTAAAGCTGGCCTTGAACGACGCAAGCGTGATAGGCAGTGCTCCACCGGTTATATTCGTGTTGTCAAAACTGACGACCTTGTTGGTGTTCGCGACAATCGAGATGGTGAACACGGAGTTCCCCACTTCTGCCGGAAGAAAGGCCCAGAATGATTGCATCGTTGTCGACAGATCAGTGACGTTGATGGTCTTGATCAGTGTCGAGTTCGCGTAGACTTGAACCGTGCCGGTGGGAGTCGGTCCTCCATTCCGCATTGCCTGAAAGGTGAAGACTTCTCCGCCGGCGAGCGTCCTACCCGTCGCGTCCACCCGGGTGAACAATGTGGCCGCCGCATCCTTGATATTCGTCTTCACCAGGCCGGCTCCCGAATCCACGACAAACATCGGGGTGTTCTGGTCGATATAGCATCCCCAGTGTCCGTCGCCTCCGACACATGTGAGCCCATCCAGTTGCTTTGCGAGAGGAGCGGGATTGACCCAATCGTACAAATACGGAAGTGAGGTAATGGGCGTTTGCGCGATGGCAACCGAGGTGAGCGTCAGCAGCGCCAATGCGGTCGAAAAGGATCTCATGCGTCTTCCTTTCTCATGGAGTCAGTCGATATCAAGCCTTGGGGGGGGCCCCGTCGGGCCATTCATTATTGCCTATGGGACGATGTACCCCCGTGCAGATTGAGCAAACTCCATGCCGCGTTCCAACGTGACTTTTCTGGCTTTTTTCCAGCTCATTGGCGTGACAACAGGAGGCTATTCCATTGTTGTTGTTGATTTTCCATGCCTCTGGCTAATATTGGCCGATGGGCTTTCGCCTTCTGGAGGGTCGTTGGCGTTATGTTTCGGCATCGGTCGCGTAGCACGGTGCGGGCTTGCCAGGCAGAAGTCGATGCTCGTCAGAGTGGTTGGTGATGGTCAAGGATGGAAGGGCAGATCCTGGCGGGGAATTGCATTTGAGAAGGAGAATATGGCTGTCGCCCGAGATAGCAGGGCTCAGGAAAGTTGCGGTCGTTCAGGATCAGGGGAGCGTGATAGGGCGAGCGAGGTGGATCATGTGATGAAGAACGGGAAGAGAGTATTGCGAGGCGGGGATGAAACGGTGTTGGTTTTTGCAGGATGCCAGACGGAAGAGGTTGGATGAGGAGTCATTCAGGGGCAGAGAGTGGGAACACTTGCAAGAGGAAATCGCACACGAGGTCAACGGTCGAAGCGATTCTGGTTG
>JAGDMJ010000249.1 GCA_017860555.1 Bacteroidota bacterium | reverse complement strand
GAATGCACCCTACGGTCAAGAGACCTATGGCCAGGCCCGATCCCACGAGCTTCGACTTGAAGAACCTGATTTCGTGGAAATCAAGCGACTTGCTGGAGACAGCAAAGAATTTTATGTTCGCCAACATAAAAAGGCCTTTGGTCTTCCTGCGTATATCAGCAGTGAGTCTACGAAACACGTCAGCGTTGATGAAATGGACGAAGAATGAGGCACACACCCTGTGCCAAGCACGGACTACAGCGAGAGGGCTTACTGGCGAATTCTGTCGCCATAATAAAGAATATTCAGCGGCTTGTCAAGGAAAAAACGAACCAATTTGAAAAAAGTACAAAAAGGGGCATTTACTCAAAATCGTGCTCAAAATAGTTAATGACCCGGTTCCCCTTTTTCTTCTGACCGATCATACCCTCCAGTCGTTTTGCGAACTCTTTGGCGGCATCGTAACCGTAGTGTTTCAACAGGTAATTGAGAGCGATAACTTCCGTGATGACCGTGACATTCTTCCCCGGGAAGATCGGAAGTTTCACCAGTGGAATTTCCACGTCCAGAATGGCGATATTCTGGTCATCGAGACCGGTCCGCGTGTATTCCTGGTCAACCTTCCATTCCTCAAGTTCCACGACCACTTCCACGCGCTTCTGGTAACGGATCGCGCGGATTCCGAACATGCTGCGGACATCGAGCAGGCCAAGCCCCCGGATTTCCATGAAGTGCTTCACCAGATCGGTGCCGGCACCCATGAGTATACCTTCTCCCTTCCGGGTGATCATGACCACGTCATCGGCGGCAAGCCGGTGCCCCCGCTCGATGAGATCGAGGGCGATCTCGCTCTTGCCGATCCCGGACCGGCCGGTCAGCAACACTCCGACGCCATACACGTCCACCAGGGAGCCATGGACGACAACCTGTGGGGAGAACTGGTCGTCCAGGAAATCCGCGAGGAAGTAGACGATCTTGGTAGTTTCGAACGGTGTCCCGAACACCGGGATATTCTTCGCGGCGGCAGCCTCCAGCAGACTCTCATGTACTTTGTTGTTGTTCGTCAGGATGATGCACGGCATGCGATAGTCCAGCAGCCTCGTGAACGCCTGTGTCCGTTGTACCGGCTGCAGAGAACTCAGGTATCGGATCTCGGTGTTGCCTATGATCTGCACGCGATCATACGTAAAGAGGTCCAGGTACCCGGCAAGCGCCAGCCCCGGGCGGTTGAGGTTCTTGTCCCGGATCTGGTTCTCGAACCCGTTTTCGCCGTTCAACTTCTTCAGCTTGAAGCGATCCGCAGTTACCTCAAACAGGAATCCCACAGTGATGCTTTTTTTCCTGGTCTCACGGGTCTTATCGATTTTCATAAGCTCTCCTGTGGCGTTCCATGGAAGCCGATCCTAGATTTTCTCCTGTATCTCACGGACCTTTCCCTTGTCTTTGCCTCGCAGCTTGCTCTTGTATTTCGACAGCTGCTGGGTGAGTTTTTCCACTGCTGCATCGATCGACTTTACATAGTCTTCCGATTTTTCCTTTGCCGTAAGAACTCCGCCATACACATGGAGGTTGATTTCCGCAGTCTTCACGCTCTTGGTCGCACGTTCATAGCTGAGGATGATATCCGCAGTCACGATCCCATCGTAAAACCTGTCGAGCTTCTTCACCATCTCCATCGCATGCTCTTTGATCTCTGTATGAGCACGGAAGTGGCGAGCCGTGAATTTGATGTGCATGGGAAACTCCTTTCTGTTACGTGGAACCCTGCTCAGCCGGCTTTCGGATGAGCCCGGGAGTAGATGGTCTTCAATCGATCTACACTGACATGGGTATAGATCTGCGTCGTAGAGAGACTTTCATGCCCAAGGAGCTCCTTGACTGCCTGGAGGTCTGCACCTCGGTCGAGCATGTGTGTGGCAAATGTGTGCCTGATGACGTGGGGACTTTTCTTCTCGATCTCGGACACGCGTCCGATGTACTTTGCGACCAGCAGGTTAACGCCTTTGGGATTCATGCGTTTGCCGCGCGCGCTGAGGAAGACGGGATCGGAGGTCAGCGTTCCCCGCGGCGCCTTTTCCGCAAGCGCGGACCGGACCGCGAGATACTCCTCCAATGCCTTCCGTGCAGGACGCCCGAAAGGCACGATGCGGTGTTTGTTCCCCTTCCCGAGCACGCGGATCGTCCCGTTTCCCATCTCGACGTCACGCAGTTCGAGGCCGATCAGTTCGCTGAGGCGGATACCGGTGCTGTACAGGAGTTCCAGGAGGGCGCGGTCCCTCCGTCCATCCGGCGTCGCACCATCCGGCTGTTCCATCAGCCTACGCATGCTGTCTTCGTCGAGGAATTGCGGGAGTCGGCGGTCGAGCCTGGGCGAGACGATCGTGACCATCGGAGAGGAGGGCACTACGCCGGTTTTCTGCAGGTACCGGAAAAAGGAGCGGAGACAGGCGAGTTTCCGCGCGATGGAGCGCTTTGCATACCCCTGTCCGAGAAGATCTCTCTGGAAGGACCGGAGCAGCTGCCTGGTGACATCCTCGGGAGCCACCGACCCGGCATCCGGGGCATTGCGGTCGAGGAACTCCAGTAAATTCCGCAGATCGTCCTCGTAGGACGCAAGCGTGCGCGGCGAGTAGTTGCGATCCTGCTTCAGATGGCGAAGGAACGCTTCGACGTATTCTTGCATGACGTCCCGTGATCCAATGGCACTACCCTGCCGCGGCCTGCGATTCTTCCTTGGCAATCTCGGCCTTGCAGGATGGGCAGACCAGGTATTCGCCCCGGCCTTGCGTGTATTTCTGGACCAGGTATGGATTCCCGCACGTATCGCACGCACGGTCAACCGGTTTGTCCCAGGATGCGAAGTCACAATCGGGATAACGCGAGCACCCATAGAACACCCGCTTACGTTTGGTCTTCCGTTCGATGACATCGCCGTCCTTGCACTTCGGGCATTTCATCCCTATGGAGATCGGCTTCGTGTTCTTGCACGTCGGGTAGTTGGAGCAGCCAAGGAACGCGCCGAATTTCCCCCCTTTCACCACCATGTTGCCGCCGCAGAGTCCGCACTTCATTCCCACGACATGTTTCGTCTGCTCCTGCTCCTCTGGGAGCGGCTTGGTGTTCTTGCACCCGGGATAGCCGCTGCACGCCATGAACCGGCCGTTGCGTCCCCATTTGATGATCATGGGTTTCCCGCAGATGTCACAAATCTCGTTCGTCGGTTCCTGCAACGACTTCTTGATAGCGGCGCTCTTCTTGTCGACCCCTTCCAGGTCCCGGATAAAGGGGTGATAGAAATCATCGAGCACCCGGCGGTATGTGCTCTGGCCGGAGGCGATGGTGTCGAGCTCTTCTTCCATCTGCGCGGTGAACTGCACATTGAAAAGGTGCGGGAAATGCTCCACAAGGATCCTGTTGACGGCGATGCCCAGCGGGGTCGGATAGAGCTTCCGTTCGCGCTGCTCCACGTACTTCCGCGCCTGGATCGTGTCCACGATGAGGGCATACGTGCTCGGGCGTCCGATCCCCAGGGCTTCCAGCTCCTTCACCAGGCTGCTTTCCGTGTACCGTGCGGGCGGCTTGGTGAAGTGCTGATTGGGAAAGACATTGGTCAGCTCCGCCCGTTCACCCGCCTTCAGCCCTTGCGGCAGTTTCGACACCGGGTCTTCGTCGGAGCCATTCTGCTTGTCCGATTCATCCACCAGGTCGTCATAGATCTGGAGAAATCCCCGGAACTGCTGGATGGAATCGGTCGCGCGGAAGAGATAGTCGCCCCCCTTGATGTCTACCGTGATCTGTTCGAAAACGGCGGCGCTCATCTGGCAGGCGACAAAGCGGTTCCAGATCAGCTCGTAGAGCTCATACATCTCCTTGTCCAGGTACTTGCGCACAACCTTCGGCGTGTGTTTCAGCGAGGTGGGCCGGATGGCCTCATGCGCATCCTGCGAACTCTTCCCCTTTTTGAAGAGACGGGCCTCATGCGGGAGGTACTCCTTCCCGTAGTTCTCATAGATGTATTCGCGGACATCCCTGACGGCGTCTTCGCTCAGACGGGTAGAGTCGGTGCGCATGTAGGTGATCAGGCCAACCCGGCCGGCCTCCCCGAGTTCCACTCCCTCGTACAGCTTCTGCGCGAGCATCATCGTCCGTTTCGCCTGGAATCGGAGCCGACGCGCCGCTTCCTGCTGGAGTGTGCTGGTGATGAAAGGGGCGGGAGGATTCCTCCGAACAGGTTTTTTCTGAATATCCGAGACGCTGTACTCCTGCGTCCGGATGTTCCGGACATACCCTTCGGCCGTGGTCGCATCGTTGATCCTGGGATCTTCGCCGGCGACTTTGAAGAGCTTCGCCAGAAACGGCTCGCTGCCGCTCGAGCGGAACTCCCCGATAATGGACCAGTATTCTTGCGGGATGAAGGAGTTGATGGCCTCTTCCCGCTCGCAGATCAGCCGGACGGCAACCGATTGCACGCGTCCCGCGGAAAGGCCATAGAAAACCGTTTTCCAGACGAACGGGGAGATCTTGTATCCCACCAGTCGGTCCATGACACGCCGGGCCTGCTGGGAATCCACGAGGTTCTGGTCGATCTTCAGCGGATGCTGCATCGCCTCGGTGATCCCGCGTTCGGTGATCTCATGGAAGAGCACGCGGAAGATCTTCGGGTTGCCTTCCTCGATCTCCTTCGCGATGTGCCATGCGATGGCCTCGCCTTCCCGGTCCGGGTCGGTCGCAAGATACACCACAGCCGCATGGGCGGCATGGGCCCGCAGCCGTTGGACGACGTCGTCTTTCCCCTTGATGGTCTCGTACTCGGGGACGAAGCCCCCCTCGATGTCGATCCCAATCTTGCTTTTCGGCAGGTTCTTGATATGCCCCACCGACGCTTCGACCACGTACTCAGCGCCGAGATATTTGTTGATGGTTTTGGCCTTGGCCGGCGATTCCACGATGATCAGGGAACGGCCGTTCGGATCAACCGGCGCCTGGGCCCTTCGGCTCTTCCTGGCTGGTTTCTCCGCTGGTGCAGCGATAGGTTGTTCAGATGAGGGTGGTTCGGTTTTCTTGGTTTTGCGAATTGGCATTAGTGTATCGTATCCCCACTGTTCAGCATTGTGCGACGCGATGCATCATCCCCGCTGTCCCGGGAAAAGAGCACGGACGCAACGATTTCCTGCAGCTCTGCCACGGTCAACTTCTCGTACCCGGCGACCATGACGCGCTCGATGATACTCTCGAGATCGGAATCATTGAGCAGGCCGAGCTCCCGCAGCTGGATGAGGTAGCCCTGGCTTTCCCGCGAGAGCATCAGTTTTTCCGCATCATGAAGAATCCTCCGGGAGCCGAGCGCAGGCGCAATCCGCTGAAAAGCTCCGGTCTGTGACACATGCATATGGTCATAGATCCAGCTGAACGCAGCGCTGATCTCCGATTGAGTGTATCCCTTGCTCCGCAGATCATTCAGGTCAATCTCGCTCAGCCGCTTGTTCTCCTGGATCTCCGACATGATGAAGATCAGAATCTCGACAACTTTTTCTTTCATCAAGTCTCCTTTTTCTCCG
>JAGDMJ010000248.1 GCA_017860555.1 Bacteroidota bacterium | reverse complement strand
GAAACGGAGCTGTAGAGCAGCGGGAGCTCCACGTTCTCGATCGCGGACGTCCTCGACAGCAAATTGAATCCCTGGAAGACAAAACCGATCTTCTCGTTGCGGATGTGTGCAAGCTCGTCCCGGGACAATTTGCTCACATCGATGTCTTCGAGCACATACGATCCCTTCGTGGGCTTGTCCAGACATCCCATTATGTTCATGAACGTGGATTTCCCGGAGCCGGACGCGCCCATGATGGCGACGAATTCCCCCTTTGAGACGGCAAGCGAGACGCCCCGGAGAGCGTGGACTTCCACTTCCCCCAGGACGTAGGTCCTGACCAGGTGATCGATGCGTATGAGTTGCCCATTGCGGCCGACGTCCGGAGCTACGGGCCCGGTGCTGCTCATCGGAAACCTCCGCCCATCGGCGGTCTCTGGCCTGACCCTTGTCCGGAGAGCGGGCTCCGGGCCTGTTCCGAGGCGGCATCCGCACTTGAGGAAACACCCATAACGATTTCGTCCCCTTCTTTCAGGTCTGAGGCATGAATTTCCGTAAATCGCCCATCTGTCAGCCCGGTACGCACAAAAATCGGTTCTAGTTTCCCCTGCGCATTTAGAACCCAGAGCCGTCCTCGGCCCGTCTGCTGTGCCAGCGTACTGGCGCTTTTCTGATACTCAGGAAACCGTTGCGTGATGCCATAGGTGGCAGCGCTGGTCTGCTGCACTTCCTTCATGGCAGGCTGTGGCTGAGACTGTCTTCCGCTCCCCCGCATTCCACCCATGGCCTTCCGCATCTCCACCCGCAACTCATCTTCGCTCATGTTCCCACCATGAGCCGCATTGATCGAATCGCGCACCTTCTGGAACATCGCCCTCCGGTCCCCCATGGCTCCAGGCTCTCCTCCCCCGGGTCCACCCATACGGGGACGTTCTCCTCCTGGCCCGGCCCCTCCCCCTCGTGACGAGTCGCCCGCTGCTCCACCTCTCCCGGAGAATGATTCCCGAGCCGCCAGAAATTTCGTTGAGTCAATCAATTCCGGCGGTGGCTGCAACCGAAGCGCCAGATTCGACACTTTCAGCACCCCTTTTGTGCTTGCGACCAGGATCCGAACGCTCGCCGTCATGCCCGGCATCAGTTTGAGCTGGTCGTTGTTTACGCTGATAACGACCGTGTAATTGACGACATTCTGGACCGACACCGGGGCAAGGCGAATCTGCGAAATCGTTCCCGAGAAACGCTCGTCTGGATAGGCATCGACGGTGAATGTCGCTTCCTGCCCGATGCTGACCCTCCCAATATCGGACTCATCCACTGTCGTGAGCACCTGCATCCGCTGCAGATCGTTGGCAATGGTATAGAGCGTCGGTGAAGAGAAGCTCGCCGCAACCGTCTGCCCGATGTTTACCTTCCGGTCGATGACCACGCCGCTGATCGGAGCGTAGATCGTCGCGTAAGCCAGGTTGATCTTCGCCCGATCCAGCGTAGCCTGGGCTTGTTTCAATGCCGCCGATGATGATTCGTACGATGTCATCGCGGCGTCGTAATTCAGCTGCGACTCCATCCCTTTCTCAAACAACGCTTTCGTCCGGTCAAGGCCTCTCTTATTGTCCGCAAATTGTGCCCTGGCACGGTCCAGATTGGCCTCGGCATCTTTGACCGATTGCTGCAGAAACGTCGGATCGATCTGCGCGATGACCTGTCCTTCTTTGACGACGGAGTTGAAATCCGCGTAGAGCCTGGCGACAATGCCCGAAACCTGAGTGCCGACGTCCACGGAAGTGACGGGATTGACGGTTCCGGTTGCGGTCACCAGCATGGAGATGTCGCCCGAAGCGATCTTGTCCAATCGGAAGTCATATTTCTGGGAAGGGTTGCGGAAGAACAGCATATAACCGGTGAGGATAAGCAAACAGAGGATGGCACCTGAAACGATCAGCTTCTTTTTCATGGGAATTCCTTAGAGTCAATCCGGCGGGAACCGATTCTCAGAATTTAGACACGTGACGCTTCACGAGGTTTACCGGGAGTTGCATAATATACGTTTAAATCACTGTGAATTCCAGCGAATTGTTGCGTTTTTCGGGGGATGTCCACAGAGATGGGGCAGATACTGGCGACTCAGGCCAGCGATGGCCTAGCTCCGACCTCGGCTTATTGAATTCCGGCCTCTCATCAGGCTTTCTTCATCCCGGGATGCCGCTGCCGGCGCAGCCGCAACGCGGTAGGGATAACAACGAGGGCCAGAACCGCCATCCCGGTGACGGCCATTGCCCAGACGTTCGCGCTCCTGGATTCCACCCGCATGACGAAGTCAGCCATGCTGAACAGATCATCCGAATACCGCCAGACGGCACTGTTGTCCGTGACTTCCGCGGCATTTGTCTCAACTATGGTCCCGGGCATGACAATCGTGCTGACGTAATCGCCATCGGCTTTTGCTGCGTTTTTGGACTTCTCCATGATCTCGTCGACGAGGCCGTTGAGCTCCTTGCTGAATTTCCGAACTACCGGCGTCCCGAGAGCTGTGGCCGTCTCGTTCACGACATCACCAGGGCCCGACGACATCAACTCGTCGTAGAGATTCTCCTTCTTGGATTCGATGAGCGACACGGGAAGTCCGGGATGGTTCAATTTGCGTGCGAATGTGATCAGTCCCTGGTAGTATTCCTCGAACATGGAGCGCGCTTCCCATTCCTCACGCTTCTTTTTCAATGAATCGCTCTTCTCCCCCGCCAAGTAACGATGGATCTCGTCGCCGCTCATGAATTGGGAAACGGGAACCAGCGAAAACGGGTTGAAGGTGCTGAATCGCTCAGAATAGGTGAAGTGCGTGTAGAACCATCTGAACTCCTTGTTCACATCGATGCTGATATGGATCTTTCCCGAGTCATTCCCCCGCGAATATTCCAGGGAGAGGCTATCCATGTGGGCAAAGTGCTTTCGCGCCGTGAACAGATACTTTTCACCTTTCCGGGCGGGAGCATTCCAACTGGTCTCCCAGGAAGAGTCAATGTACAGAGGAAACGCAGAGTCAGGGACGCCAATGGAGTCACACGTCACGGTAATGACCCTGTCGCATGAACCGTCGGCAAGGAGGGTGGTCACAACGGTATAGCTCTCTTTGCACCCAGGAATGGTCAGCAGAAGAACCAGGACAAAGCCATGCAGAAACCACGTGCTTGTTTTCATAATCGTTGTATCCTCGTTTCCAGAAGTGTGCGGAGGTCCCACTCAGAAGGCTTTCCCTTTGCCGAATGAGTACCACCGTTTATTGGAGGAGAGACAGTTGAGTGGAGAGATGAACCGGCTCCATCCCAGGCTGTACACGACACAAAGGGGCGCTGTTAAATCTTGGAAAAAGGAATGAAGAATTCCACCGGATTCTCATTCTTGAGAAGGAAGCCTGCCAAAGCTTCAGAATCCAGCCTGTTTTTGGCAGTTTCTGGTGGCACAGTCTCTGCAGAGCGAATGAGAACGACAATTCTATCCCCGCAACGCCCGATTGGCCACCCATGAAGAAACTCGTCATCCTTGGCGCAGGCACCGCCGGTACCGTGATGCTGAACAAGCTCAGTGTGCTCCTCGAGAAAAGTGAATGGCAGATTACCATCGTCGACCAGCAGGAGACGCACTACTACCAGCCCGGATTCCTGTTCATTCCATTTAACATCTACGGCAGGAGCGATGTCACCAAGCCAAAACGGGATTTCTTTCCCCCCGGCACGCGCGTCGCTATGTCGCCGGTGACACGGATCGAGCCGGAGCTGAACCGGGTTATTTTGAAAGACAACGCGGTTCTCTCGTACGACTTTCTGATTATTGCAACGGGGGCCGATGTTCACCCGGAACAGACCGAAGGGATGAAAGATAGTCAGTGGCACAAGAGCATTTTCGATTTCTACACCGTTGAAGGCGCTTGTGCGCTGAGAGAGTTCCTGAGGCGTTGGGAAGGAGGCCGTCTCGTGGTAAACATCACGGAGATGCCGATCAAGTGTCCGGTGGCGCCTCTCGAGTTCATTTTTCTGGCCGATCATTACTTCACGGAGCGGGGTCTCCGTAACAAGGTCGAACTTCATTTCGTCACGCCGCTTCCCGGGGCGTTCACCAAGCCGCGCGCCTCAGCCGTCCTTGGCGACATCCTCGGCCTGAAGAACATCCTCGTGACTTCGGAATTCAACATCGCTCGCGTGGACAACGAACGTAAGGCCATTGTCTCGTGGGATGAGCAAGAGGTGCCGTTCGACGTCCTCGTGACCATACCTACCAACATGGGGGACGAGGCCATTGCCCGCAGCGGCATGGGGGACGAGCTGAATTTTGTGCCCACGAACAAACAGACGCTCCGATCGGAGCAGTTCGAGAATGTCTTCGTCGTGGGGGACGCGACGAATCTTCCCAGTTCCAAAGCAGGTTCGGTCGCACATTTCCAGGCGGACATCCTGACGGAGAACTTCCTGAGTGTCATCGAGGGACGTACACCGGAGGCCCATTTTGACGGGCATGCCAACTGCTTCATCGAGTCGGGCTTCGGAAAAGGGATCCTCATTGACTTCAACTATGACACGGAGCCTCTGCCAGGGCGGTTTCCCCTCCCGGGTGTCGGCCCCTTCTCGCTGCTCGAGGAAACGAAGATGAACCATTACGGGAAGATCATGTTCCGCTGGATGTACTGGAACTTCCTCCTCAAGGGGCTCGAGCTCCCAATCCAATCGCAAATGTCCATGGCAGGCAAAAGGAAGTAAACCGGGCAACCGGAGAATGCAGATGCGCGGTACAACGGACCTTTTCGGAAGAAGGTGACGCGTTATGGACAATGAGACTACGCAGGTGCGACTCGACGAACTTCACCGGAAGCTGGATATAGTTCTCGAAGAAATCGAGCTCCAGCGCCGTCACCGGCGGGAGATGGAGGACCTCAAAGCGGATCTTATGCGTGTCGGCAAGGACTTGTATGAAACGGCCGTCGTCGAACTGGAGGAAGTACACGATTCCCTCAGCACGGGTGATATTGTCTTCCTTGGCAAGAAGCTTCTCCGGAATGTCACCACGATCACCAAGTCGTTGGAGCAGTTGGAGAACGCACGGGACTTCGCGCGTGACTTCTCCCCCGTCGCCCGAGAGATGTTCATCGACCTGATGAGCACGCTGGATGAGATGGACAGAAAGGGATATTTCACATTTCTGAAGGAATTCTCTGGTGTCCTGGACCAGATCGTCACCTCCTTTTCCGCCAATGATGTCCGGCGCCTTGGAGAAAACATTGTGACCATCCTGAACACGGTGAAGGGCCTGACGCAGCCCGAGATCCTCAACGCCGTGAACAATGCACTCAAGGTGTATCAGAGGCTCGACATCCGGGATCTGGAAGAGGCATCCCTCTTCTCGCTCTTTAAGGAGCTCAACACTCCTGAAGCGAAGCGAGGACTGGCCTTCACCGTACGGTTCCTGAAAAGTATAGCGGCGCAAGAACCAAACAAAGGACAACCACAGCCCAATCAATGAGGTGAAGCAATGCCAACCAAGCAGTACGGAGAGAAAACTGTTGAAATCGATGCTGACGGCCACATGGCCAACCGGGCCGACTGGGACGCACACCTTGCGGAGGTCATCGCG
>JAGDMJ010000247.1 GCA_017860555.1 Bacteroidota bacterium | reverse complement strand
TGGGAAGAGTTATGCTTCGTGCGGGGGAGTCGATACGGTGGTGCCGGTAGACGTCTATATTCCGGGGTGCCCTCCCCGGCCTGAGGCGCTCTTGCACGGGATTCTGCTGGCATTGGGCCGGAAGAAATAGCCGGGGATCACCCTCCTACGGCAGGACCTCGTCAATCACTCCCCCGCCCACCAGGTCATCACCCTCGTAGAGGACAGCAGACTGTCCGGGTGTGATGGCGCGCCGGGGCTCGTCAAAAACCACTCGCAGCTTGCCTTCGGGCAACTGTTCTGCGGACCCCACCCCTCCTTCGTCCTTGTAGCGAATGCGGACGTTCACACGTAGCCCGGACGGACAACGTTCATACTTCATCATATTCAGGTCGCGGGCGATCAACCCTGAGCGATAGAGGGTCTTTTCATTTCCGATTTCGACCCGGTTGTTCCCGGGGTCGATCCCGGTCACGTAGATCGGCTCTCCCACGGCTACGCCGATACCCCGGCGCTGCCCTATTGTGTAGAAGGGAAATCCGCGATGCTGTCCCACGACCCGGCCATCGCGGATGATTTCTCCGCCGGCCACCTTCTGTTCCAGGCCGGGAATGCGCTCCTTAAGAAATCGCTCATAGTTGTTGTCAGGGATGAAGCAAATTTCGAAGCTCTCCCCTTTTCCTGCAACGGCCAGGCCCAGCCTTGTGCCAAGCGCGCGGACCTCCGGTTTCGTATACGCCCCCAGTGGAAAGAGGGTACGCGCAAGAGACTCCTGAGTCAACGCCCAGAGGGCATACGATTGATCCTTACCGCTGTCCCGTCCCCGGGAGACCACATACCGTCCGGTCTCGGGAATCCTCCGGAGGCCCGCATAGTGACCGGTGGCAACGTAGTCTGCTCCCAGGGCGTCCGCCTTCCGGATGAGCTCTTCCCACTTGATCTTCCTGTTGCAGATGACGCAAGGATTGGGGGTTCGACCACGCATATACTCCGCGACAAAGTCCTCGATCACCGCATCGGCGAACTGTTCACTGAAGTCAAGCACGTAGTGAGGGAAGCCGAACTGTGCGGCAACCGCGCGAGCGTCGTTGATGCCATCCAATGAGCAACAGCTGCTCTCGTTCCCGTTGTTGCCACCCACATCCTCGTACGCATACGTCTTGATGGTGATCCCGATGACCTCGTGTCCCTCCGTCGCCAGCATGGCCGCCGCGACCGAGGAATCCACCCCTCCACTCATTGCCACAACTATCCTCTTCTTGACGCTCATCTTCTCCTCATTCTTGCCGTCTGCATAGCAGGAAAAACCACTCAAGGGCACAAGGCAATTCAGCGCGTGAAAGCATACAGGAACTGATCGATCGTCTGACCGTCTTTGATGGCGCTCCGCTTCATGGTTCCTTCACAAGCGTAGCCTACCTTTTCCAACACCCGGCATGACGCATGGTTCCATTCGAAGACCGAGGCATATAGCCGGCAAAGCTCGAAATTCGCAAATGCGTACTCTGTCACAGCGCGAACAGCCGCAGTCATAATGCCCTTCCCCCAGAATTCCTCCCCCAGCCAGTAGCCGAGCTCCGCCGAAATCCGGTTGACATCCTCCTGCAAGACGAATCCGATGCCACCCGCTGCTTTCCCTCCCACCGCGATAGCAAAACTGGTCTCCGGATGCGCACTCCTGGCGAACGCAATCCAGCGATCAGCATCATCGTTCCCATACGGAAATGGAAACCGGTCGCGGACATTGATCCAGATCCTCCGGTTATTGGCATGCTTCACGAGCGAATCCCGGTCGGACCATTGCCAGGATCGAATGGTGCATACCCCGGTCGAAAGCTCCATAGCTGTACTCCATTGTCCTTGACGTAATATAAGAGAAAGCCGAGGCTGGGGCAATGGAGGGGCACATGGGGACCTGTGCTTGGCCAATGATGGGGCATGACAAGAAGGATGTCAGGGCGACATTGATTTCACTAAAAACAAAGCCAGAAAATGTACAAAGTGACGAATCGATCTCAGAATCGGAACTCCGCCTGCACACCCAACTCCCGCGCGATCGGGCTCCTTTCCACCACCGATACCGCGTACTTCGCCGCCAGGCGTACCCATGGGAACGACCCCCAGCAAAAGAGGATGTGCCACCTCGAGCCCCTGCCGCTCAACGCCGGGCTCTGCACGGCTCCATGTAAATTTCCCTCATAATCGTAGAGCCGGGCGTTGTAGGACTCCGACTCAAAAAAGGCCGCACCGCACTCGCACTCCACTCTTCCGGTGTTGTAGCGAAAGGCCTGGGAAAGCATGGTTCCCTTTTCAGTTTTGCTGGATACCGACGATCGCGATTCCACATGCTCGATCCGGATCCTCGACTCGAGATGCGGGGCAAGCTCCAGCCTGCCAGTGATCCTCGCACTGTTCCTGTCGAACGTTCCCTGAACGCGCGTGGGGCCCGTTGAGAGGCCGGTAACAGCCTGCATGACCTCAGTTCTCCGCATGCGCAGTGCGAAGCCGAGGCGAATTCCCGAAGCAGGGAGAGCTGTCACTTCCACCATCATATCGGAGGACGTCCTGGGAAGGATGCTCGTGTATGTGCTCCCGGGTATTTTGCAGTGATCTGCATGACCGCGAAGCACAACCCCGGGAACCAGGCTCATCAACCAGCCTATGGAGACCCCACGCTCATTGGTGGTGATTGACTGCAGGCCATAGGCCCGTGCATGCGGATTGTTGAAAGCAATCGAGTAATCCCTCCATGCGATGCTCAGTTTTCCGGTCGTGTCGACGGGCATAGTCGCGCCTGCGATCCAGCCTGTACCTCCCCCCTCCGACTTCGCGATTTCTCCGAACAGTCTTGCTGGACCAAGAACAAGACTTGCATCAGTCCCGACGACCTGCGACCTCTCCCCGGAAAATCCAAATCCCGAACCGGGCTGCACAACCCGGCCAAACGAGGAACGATAGAAGGTCACACCAATGGCACCTCTCCCCCGGAGATTCGCTTCGACCCGGGTGCCTGCGAGGACTTCATGGACAATCCCCCTCTTTTCAAGCTCGGCATCTGTTCTGTAGAGGCCGCTCGAATAGAAGCTTGTTACAACCCCCTTATCGTTGACATTGGCCGCGAGCGGCGTCCTGGAGAGCAAAAGTACGCAGCGAACCTGCAACGGCGAAAGCCTGGTTTTCAGTACGACGGCTGCGCCTCGCAGAAAGCCAGATTCATCACTCATATGATAGGGGAGGAGCCGGCCGCCAGACCTGCGGATCGCGCCACCTGTACCACCACCCCAACCATCGCCCGCACGCCAGAGAACCAACCCCTGTCCCGCGTCCACATTGAAATCCCCAAGAATGAGCTGCTCGAGTACCCCGTTTCCACGGAATGAGACGTATCCCGAAACAAAACCGTCGTTCCACCTCTCTCCTGAGTCTTTCTCAAAGAGCACGCCTGCTCTGAGACGATCAGAGAATCGCACAGAGAGACGAGATAGCGACCGGACCGGGGCTCCAAGGATATCGGGATCGGAAGAACGTGTCGTACCGGGGAGAAAACCCGATAGCCGGGATGTAAGGACGACAAGAGGAATCCGTTTGGATGGCGTGACAGGCCTCCTGGACCCGACAAACACGTACGGAAGAATCCGCTCGATCAATTCCGCGCCTCCCGGCAGTTGGCGGAGATCCACCACCGATTGAAACTCCACCTCCTTTTCACGAGCTCGAAGGATGGCATCCGCATCCTCATCTCGCATTCCCGGAATTGCCAGCAGCTCATCGCGCCAGGCGCTGTTCAGATCGACGGGATGCTCCCTCAGCCAGGAGAGCATTTCCGCCATGTTCTCGGAGGCGATTTCGTCGTCGATAACCTCGAGGAGATCCTCTTCGGAAAGTCCGGGTGAGAATTTTTCGGGGGATGGGTCCTGTGCCAGCGCCTCGCTGCATCCGCCAACGGCCAATCCGAATGCAAGGGCCGCTGTCCGACCTTTGGTGAATCGCCTCAAGGTCAGGAAATGACAAATGACAGTGAGAAGCAATGCGTCCCCCCAAGATCAGGGTGCCCCGTGTACGCATAGTCGATGGACAGCAGTGATGTCCGGATGCCAATACCCGCCGAGACTGTTGAGGGCTCATGTTCAGCACCAAGTCGCAACGATACGACATCTTCGATGGAATACTCCAAGCCTATGGAGGGCCGGAACGAGTAACGGGAGTCTTTTCCCACGCTGAGAGCAACGAGCGTGTTGGATACGAATCCAAAACTAACTCCCATGGTCATCGTTTGTGGGAGAGCCTCCTCTCCACTCCCGATCGTTGGTCGGTTCAGGTTGTGGAGAGCGCAACCATAAGCGATCTCCCTGGAAATGTGAACCAGAACGCCCATGTCGAGGCCAACGGCCAGATCGCTCCCGTATCCGGGGATCGTGAGAGAACAGAAGCGGACGCCAATTCCCAGAACGACTCCTTCATGGATCTCATGGGCAGCGGCAATTCCCGCCACCGCTTCAGTGTACAGTTCAAAGCCGAATCCCGACAGAGAGAGAGCGAACGTGCCGATGGGCGTTGGTCTCCCCACTGAAATAGCACCCCGCTTCAACTCCTGCATACCGAACAATGCGGGAAGGTACTCCATCGCGACGTTCGTTCCTGGAATGGCGGAGAGGCAGGCAGGGTTGACGTATGATGCCCAGAGATCACTAGCAACTGACACCGTGGCACCACCCAGGCCGATCGACCGGGCTCCATGAGGAGCCTGTTCAAACGCGCTCATGGCTCTTGCGGCCAAGAAGACCAGTGCCAGCACAGTGTTTCTTCCCATGGGGCCGAGCTATCCCTCCTACTATATATACTGCGGGGAGTGCGAATTTACGAAGGGGCCGAAAGATTTTTCTGCCTATCCCCTTCCCATTCTCATTCTGATCGCATTTCCCAGCCCAACGCCGCGGGCCGTCCGAGAATCAACAGGTCTCAGGTTCCCGGTTCCCCGTCGTCGTGCTGTCCTTTTCAACGTTTTACGGCCAACCGGGGTCGGTCCAGGGCCATTCTCAGGTTTCAGATCACGATTCCTTGACCAGTTCGTGCAAAAGTAATATATTGAGGAAGTTATCCCCTGCTTTTTCTTATTCTCAGTCAACTGAGGAAACACCATGCCAGGAAAATCCACGGTCATCTTGATATCGCTGACAATGCTGCTCCTCCTTGTCAGCGCGCGCCTTTTGGCTCAGCAGGTGGACTGCACCGTGAATGTCAACTACGAGGCCGTGTCAACAACCAACAAGGATCAGTTGCGCGATTTCGCTTCTGAGGTCAGGACGTATGTGAACAGCTATCAGTGGGGAATGGAGAACATACCGGACAAGGTGAAATGCACGCTGGACATATTCATCCAGAGGGTTCAAGGAGAGAACAAATACTCGGCACAAGTTTTCGTTGGAAGCCAGAGACCTATCTACGCCTCTGCGAACAGCAGTGTGGTCTTGCGTCTGATGGATGATTCATGGCAGTTTACTTATACAAAGGGAAGGCCGATCAGTCACAACCCGTACGCCTATAACGACATGACGAGCTTTCTCGACTTCTACATGTTCCTGATCGCCGGATATGATTCCGACACGTATGAGCGGCTCGC
>JAGDMJ010000246.1 GCA_017860555.1 Bacteroidota bacterium | reverse complement strand
GGTTTCTGGAGAGCCTTTGATCATGGACCGACGGCGTTTCCTTGCGGCCGGTTGCACCCTTTGCCTGGGCGGCACCGCTATCACGACCCTGTTTGACGGTTGCAGCAGTGCGGACGTGACAGGAACGATCAACGGTTCCGACCTGGTCGTGCCGCTGACAGCATTCCAGGCCACACGCGACGGCCGATCCGACTTCAAGAGCGTGATCACCGTTCGCCACCCTGCGCTCCTCTACCCTGTTTGCGTGTATCGCTTCAGCGCCACAGACTACCTGGCCCTGCTGATGCAGTGTACACACCAGGGAAACGAATTGCTCGTCCTCGGCGATCGACTGGCATGCCCAGCCCATGGGAGCGAATTCAATAGCAGGGGCTCGGTGATCCACGGACCCGCCGACGCAGATCTGAGGACATTCCCTGTAACCATCAACGATGATCAGCTGAGGATATCACTCCGATGAGACCGACAATTACCCTGGGAACAATTGTTGCGGCGACGCTACTGTGCGGCTATGCCGAAGCGCAGATTGACAGCACCCTGTTGAGACGCCTCCCGCAAGATTCCCTCACGCATACGCTCAACATGGATGCGGCGTACCACCGGCCGTTCATGTCCCTCGGGCGGCTACCCGTGTCGCTGGGCGGCTACATCGAAGCGAATTGGCAACACCTCGGCACGGAGGGTGTAACGGAAGGGCATCAGTTCCAGTTCAGACGCTTTACGCTTTTCGTTTCATCAAGCATCACCGAACGCATCAAGTTCCTGTCGGAACTGGAGTTTGAAGACGGTGCCAGGGTGATCTCCGTGGAATTCGCCGCCCTCGACCTGGAATTCGATCCGCTGCTGATCCTGAGGGGCGGCATGATTCTCAATCCGATCGGGGCGTTTAACCAGAACCACGATGGACCGAAGTGGGAATTCGTCGACAGGCCGATCGCGATGACGCAGATGCTTCCCGCCACTTTCAGCAACCCGGGGTTCGGGCTGTATGGCAGGCGCTACACGGGGAGTTGGATGTATGGCTATGAGTTCTATCTCTCGGGTGGATTCGATAATTCCATCATTGCGAACGAAGGAAACAAGACATCCCTGCCCACCGCGAAGGAGAATGCGGAACGATTCGAGAAAATCGCAAGCGGTGAACCCTTGATCACGGCAAAGATCGCGGCCGGGATGAGCACTATCGGAGAGCTTGGGTTATCCTATATGGGCGGAGTGTACAACCAATGGCAGGACGATGGGCTCACGATTGACACAAAACGAAGAGTCGATGTGGTAGATATCGACTTCAACACGACACTTCCCTTCGAGACGAGAATCACTGCCGAGTGGGCGTGGGTCTTCGTTGACGTACCGCCTACCTATACCCAGCAATTTGGCAAGCAGCAGTACGGGGGATTTCTCGACGTCGTTCACCCGATTCTGTCGGGAGAGATGTTCGGTTGGGATGCCGCCGTCGTGAACCTGGCCTGCCGGTTTGAGTACGTGGATTGGAACGTCGGCTCGTTTCAGGAAACCGGAGAGACCATCGGCGACAACCTGTGGAGCATCATGCCGGCGGTCAGCTTTCGGCCATCGCCGGAAACGGTCATTCGGCTAAACTACCGCCTGCTACGGCAACAGGATATTCTCGGCAATCCTCCCACGACCACAGGGGGCGTTCTGTTCGGGTTTTCGACCTACTTCTAGTGCGTCACAGCCAAAGATGATCTCATCCTGCCAGTCTAGACAGCGTAGATAGGGGTTAGTAGTCAGTAGCCAGAAAGTGTGATTTCGCGACTTCTATTTTCCCTTCCCGGAATCCTCCAGGATTGTGCCGTCTGGAGCTATCGTAACCTCAATCTCTTTTTTGGCTTCCGTCTTCAACACGATCTCATATCCTTCCAACTCGTCCCTCCCCTCTATCACCGCCGTGATTTGCATGATCTCCTTCATGCTGGCCTTTGGATGCTTCTTCTCAATGGACAGTCTGACTGCTGTCGGGAGCTCCTGCACTGTTACCGCCTTTTCCCAGTTATGCAATGTGCCATCCTCCTTGATGTCGGCTTCAAACTTCTTGCCTCCCTGCGTGAATTCGAAATCGTAAATCACGAGCCCCCCTTCTTCCTCCCTTGTCCATTTCTCGATGTCGGGCTGGGGGAACCTCGCCTTGAGCCCTTCCAGAACCTTCTGGGGGATAGTGTCCGCAGCGCCTTTCCCCTTTTCTTGAGCCACTGTAACGACCCACGTCATGAGGAGCACAACGAGGAGGGCTAGATTCAAGAAACGCGTCATATGTGACTCCCTTCGCCAACGATCCAATGCCGAAAGATTTATCTGGCTAAGAACGGAAACTTTGTCAGAAAAGTCCAATCGTAGTTGCTCATGCAGAGAATGCTTTGGGGAGGTCTCCCGGAGACTTTCAAGACTGAAGAGAAGACAAGCACGACCCGGTGCGCCGCCGGCGGTTTGAATATGCGCTTCTACGGAAAAACAATCGGAGAGGACGTACAACCCGAACGAAACAGAGTGTATGTCGTCCCGAAATGCCTTTGTTCGGGACCCATCACGGATATGTTATTCTCCAAAATCAGGATCTTCGAACAATGAGCGTGTCGTCAGATCACTTCGTACGTGCTCTGAACAAGCCCATTGGTATATTGGCGGGTATCCATGCAACGCAACGTGACATCACGATTGGTCGGCCCGAAGAGCGGAATGCCTCGACCAAGGAGGACGGGAATCCTGGTGATCGTCATTCGCTGGATCAAACCTGCGTTGAGGAACCCCTGAATTGTCCTGCACCGAACTGGTGCCAAGGACAACAACAGGCTTGATTCCATAAGGCCATGGATGAAACATCACTACCTTTTCAAATGTATGGCGCCCCATGACCAAAACATCAACCGTATCCAGGAATGCTTTGAATCCGTAGTCCTCGCCGGTCCCGCCCCCTTCGAAGCGAGTGAGCCAATCGATATCACCGTTTTCTCTGGCGATGAAGCCGTCGAGGCTGGCCGCAATGAAGACTGATCCTTTCACGATTACACTGCCTTCCCAGATCCGGTCAGCCTCTGGCAAGCACGATATCATAGACCAGCAGCAGAACATCGGTCCCGATTTCCTCTGTTGGCGTTAGAGGCTTTGCGAGAGCGGAGCTCTTGTCCGGGCCTATGGCATGAAAGATCGAGTCCTTCTCATTGAGCGGCTCATCCGGGAAGAACATCTGCGTCACAAGGTGATCTCTCCTTCCCGAAACGTCAACGTGAATGTGCGGCGGGCGCATCCAGTCCGGAGTGACCCGGTACGCGCCGGGTTTGATGGTCTTGAAACGGTACCGTCCGTCCGCGTCGGTGGATTGAACGCCGAAACCTTGGAAATCCGGGTCAAGTGATGCGGGGTTGGGGTCATTGGGGTGCGAATAACGTCCGTACGTGTTTGCCTGCCAGATCTCAACTTTCGCCCCCCTCACCGGCTCCCCATTTTCGTTCAGGACCCGCCCCGTCATGTGAACGATCGTGCCTTGCGCGCGCCCTTTGTGCCCGGCGATGATCGTCAGGTCAGCATCCTTGTCCAGCGGTTTCATGAGAGGATAAAACGGCCCCTTCTCCACCCCGGGGGTTACCTGGCGTTTCAATCCCTGGGCCAGGGCTGTACCGATCCCGCCCAACATCACAAGCCCGCTGATCCCAAGCGTCATTTCCAACAGCCGGCGGCGGGAAATGCTCTGCTCATATTCGCCCATTGCTTCTCCCCGAAAACCTTCAAGGTGTACTCGTTGACCCATTGCTTCACCGGTGTCTATTTCGAAATCGTCCGGCCAGTCTGCATACGCTCGCCAGTCGGCGAAACGGGATCAGGGACTGCATTTTCGATCGGCTTCAGTGACATCAGATACGCAAAGATCGCTTGCAGGTCCTCGTCGGTCATCTGCGCATAGTTCGGCCATGGCATCGGTGGAAGGATGGGACGCCCCTCTCCCATATCCTTTCCTGTCCGCAATGCCTTGATGAACATCTCCTCTGTCCAGCTGCCGAGGCCTGTGGCGACATCTGGAGTGAGATTTCGCGCATAGCTGACCCCCCATGGTCCGGCCCACGCGGTAAAATGGTTTGAGGTCAATGCTCCCCATTTGTCCGGCCCAAGCGCACCACCTGGAACTTCGGGAACCTTGTCTTCCGCCGGATGCCCGGAAAGACGCTTTGTCGTGTCAGGCACTGGTCCTTCCGGCGTGAAGATCTTCGGCGAGTGGCAATCGTCGCAGCCGCCGACCGTCACTAGATACTCGCCGCGCTTGATCACCTGTTTGGCCGCGGCTGACGTTTTCTTGCTCTGAGCTTCGAGTGGACGGTGCACCAGAAATGCCGCCACGAGCATCGACATTCCAAGAACGGCAAACACCACAATTCGGAATTTCATGGAGCCTCCTGCGCTAGGATGAGTATGTGTGCAGCCCGCTTGCCGCAGCGAGCGCGGCAGGCGGGACTGCAATGAGAAGTGATAACCTCGTATGATCCGGCTACTTCCCTGCCTGCATTGGCGCGTCGCTGTTCCACATGTCGCGTAGGATGACCCACCCGCCATCCCTCCTCACAAAGACCGACAGGTACTTGCCGTTGTCTACTGTGGCCCCCGATTTGTCCGTAACCGTGAAGGTACCCCACTCCCAGGCCATGTCCGCTGTTACGCCGACTTCGGTTGCGGGATTCGGGTTGAGCTTTGTGCCATGGGTGCGCGAATCGGCCATGTCCCTCTCCATCGTTTTGCGTATCGCATCGTGACCACGGGATGAAGGTACACCCGGGTTGCTGACCACTGCGTCATCTGCATAGAGAGCAACGAGGGCATCGATGTTGCCGGCCGCGTAGGCTTTGAACCATTCCTGATTGACGGCCCGGACTGCGGCTTCGTCCGCGGCACGATCGTTCGGAGCAGGCTGATTCCCCAGAAGGGCGAACAGCGCAAGGCAGCACCCTGCAACAACGGCAATACTCCAACGTCCTTTCATTGCGTATCCTTTCCTGTGATATGATGAGGGTAGTAAGTACTAGAAGTGCACATTTCCTTGGGATTGACAGAGTTGTGCCCTTGGTGTTCGGGGAGGCGCTGTCGGGGGAAGGACTACTTCAGAACTGGCAGAGGCCGGGAGAAGTTCCCGCATTGTTCGATATATTACGGACTTGAAGGAGCCGCTTCCTGATCGGGGATTTCTACCTCGACGAGCATGGCGAGCAGCAGAAGCGATTCCTGCCACCCGAGATAGCACCCCTCAAGCGGAATGGCGTCAGGCATGCCGAGGAGATCCACCGGGTTCTCCGGTGAATGTCACGACAAGGTCGAAGGAGCTTCGGGGCCTTACGTACGTGAAATAGTAGTTCTCCACAGGATCCCACCGCTGGTGCCACCGCCGCAAGAAGTTCTTCTCTTCGCGGGAAGCAAGCCGCTTGTGCCTTGTCTCCATCGGTGCATCTATCAGGATCGCCAGGTCCACCAAATCGGCAAGGATCGGATGTGCGGAATACGCGCCTTCCAGCAGGATGACACGGGCAGGTGGCCTCTCAACAGGATCTGCAAGCATACGGTACGTGCCATCCGGCTGTATACCGGACGCGAAATCGAATGGATACCATCCGGCAGGTCTCCCGCCTCGGAGCGGCTCAAGTGCGCTGTCACGCACTCGTTGCCAGTCGAAGACGTGGTTCAAGCGTTCTTCGACAGTGAATTCATCCCATCGCGCATCCGGAATGCTCGCCGAGAAGAAATCATCCAGCGGAACGAGCGCGACATCGAATTGGCTCTGAATGGAGGATGCCAGCGTGGATTTGCCCGCCCCGCTGCCGCCGTCAAGAGCCACGACAATCGGGCTGGCTTGCCCGGCAACCAGCGACCGGATCGCCTCATTAACCTGGCGGCTTCCGTGAGTCACCTGTGCACTCCCTGGCGATTCCTATCGCAGATAAACAACGGCAAACGTTGCCAGGGGCGTCTCATCCTGCCCGGTCAACCGCAGGGTATCGCCCTGCAGAGCATAGGACCTCGCATTCGCCAGGGCCCGAAGGAACGCAGCCTCTACGTCCATGGTCGGACAGGCCATCCGCGTGGAGGCAACGGCAGACAAAGCAATGCCGCGGCCTTCCTTCAATTCGTACTCCCCGCTCAGGAGGTTGCAGCCGCCGCTCCCCTGGAATCGCCCCCCACCTTTCAGAATGATGTGAGGCTCTCTGTTGTTCCCATTCTCCCACACCACCTCGTTACCTTCCAGTGCGACGAGCTTCCAGTATTTCTCCATGATCCCCGCATCCGCTTTCTGCATCTCGTACCTCGTTGCAAGATCGCCCGTGATCCGATTTCCTTCCAGGTCGAGCTGGATCAGCTTGTTCTCGCCCACCAGGTACATCGAGGGCGCTTTGTCTGCCGCGATATCCTTGAGCGTGATCCGGTTCCCCTGCTCGTTCCACTCGAAGGTCCCGCGGGACTCGTACACTGCATCCGATTTGCCGATATAGCTGGTTCGAAGCACATAGGACCGGTCAGCGTTCAGCCGCAGTGCGGTGCGAATCCCTTCGCAATCCCCGCAGGGCAACGTGCCCGTGTAAACCCCGGCCCAGTCCAAAGAGGTCCTGCTGGTGTCGGCAGGGACGACCCTGGCAGGCCGGTCACATCCGAACAGCATGGTCAGCATGGCCATCGAAGCAAGCAAAAGGATCCTGAAAGCCTTCATGTCCAGACCTCCCTTTCTGACGATTCGTGATGATAAGGCCAACGAACGATCAAGGCCTCCCACTACCAACAGGGGAATCTTGCTACACCAGCCGCCGAAAGCCGTACACAACTAGAATTCCCGAGAGAACCAGGAACCAGCAAAGCGCGATCACGGTCGCGATGTATTCGGGCCGCGCACTGGTCAGGGTCCCCGGACCGATTGCGCGTTGGCCCCAAATAGCCGCGGCGAGCAAGATGAGAGACACGAGCCCGAACACGATCCGCCGCCTCGCCAGCAGGCTGATCGCTACGAGAAGGCACCAGCAACCGCTCGCCACCAGCAGGGCGTATTCGACGGTGAACGTCTTCGCGTCATCTGTCGTAATGTCATCAAACGCCCCAAACGCCAGCAGGACTGCAGCCAGTGTAGCGAACCCCGTGACGGTGATGAGTCCCGGGTTCATACCGCCTTCTTGTTGGTCATTCATGGGAGGCTTCTGGTTTGTTTCCGCAACCATAACAGTATCCTCTGTGAACACAAATGGTGCCGCCACATTCGGAACACGTCCACCTCAGCTTTTCCTTTCTCGCAAATGCCCTTATGCCGTGTGTCTTTATGCACTCAAGGTTCTCGATCATGCTCATGTTGTATTTGGTGCGGTATCTTTTGTCCAGATGCTTCAGGTTCATACAGGGAAAACAGTCACAATCAACGCAGTACTTTACGCTGGTTCTTTGAAGCGCTCCGCAATTCTTGATTTTGCATCGGACAACAGTGATGGCTTTGTCAGTATCTGCACTCCTGCACCCGGGACATCTGTTTTGTTCTCTCAAATACGCCATGCAAATGCCACAGTTCATGCCGCAGGGGGCGACAAGCGAGTATCTGTTCAATTGTGGAGGCATGGTCTCACCTCGACGGTGGAAAAAGATTTACGTTGCGCGATGCCCTGTTGTTGACCTGCGCGAGCACTCTCATCAAGGGATCGACACACCAGCTAACCGACACGGTCATACGAGCACATTGAGCCGGTCAAAGATCCCGCATTTCTTTGTAGTGATAAACATGACAGCCTGGCGCGTCTCGTTTGGAGGCCGCGATCATCGCTCTGGCCACATCCTGAGCCGCAATGGGTTTGTACCGTGAAGGGAGCAAAAAGGAATAGAGCCTCATCAGCGCTTGCGCGATCCTCTCTGCCGGACGGGATTCTTTTCTGTCGCCCAGCAACAGCGACGGGCGGAAGATGGAAAGAGAAGGGATGCCCATCCCTTTCACTTTGTCTTCCACTTCTCCTTTGAGCTTTGTATAGAAACTTCTGCTCGCACTGCTCGCTCCGACGGAGGAAACGAGCAGGAAGTGTGGACAACCCGTTTCAGCGCAGAATTGTGCCGCATGGACGGGGATATCATAATCGACTCTGCGATAAGCATCTCTATCGCCGTGTACCTTCTTTTGCGTTGTGCCTACGGCACAGAACAGGGCATCTGTTCCCGCGACGGCAGACTTGAACGATGCATTATCGGCAAAATCCAGCAGAATCACCCGGATCTTCGGATGCTTGAACGGAACAGGCCTCCGTACCAGAACTCCGATCGTTATGAAAGAGGGATCATTCTGCAACTGGGCCAGCACATGGCTTCCAACCAATCCCGTCGCGCCAATGACAGCGGCGGTCCTGCCTTCGACGACTTTCACGTTTGTT
>JAGDMJ010000245.1 GCA_017860555.1 Bacteroidota bacterium | reverse complement strand
CCGACACTTCGTCGAGCTTCATCTTGTGGTACGTTGCGTTCGGATCTCGCCGCTCGAGGCGCGTCATGGATGCCTTTGCAAGGGCAGTCTCCATCTCCATGATGGTCTTCGCTTCCGCGGAAGCGGTTGTTGCGTTGTCCCCGAGGAGTTCGAACATCTTCGCCACATGCTTGCCGTACTCCTCGCGGATCGTTTTGGAGCGGTCGTCTTCCTTCGTGTAATAGTCCCTGTCCGGCAGGCCGAGCCCTCCCTGGTACAGCTGGGCAATCACGTCCGTGCTTGACTTGGCATCCTGGTCAACGAAGAAATTGAACGGACAGGGAATTCCGTGAATATGCCGGTGCGCGATGAGCGACGGCAGGTCGGACGTGCTGCTCAACGCGGCGATCCGGTCAAACTCCGCCGAGAGCGGCGTCGTCCCAAGACGTTCCGCCTGGGCAGAATCCATCGCGCTTGCGTAGTAGTCTCCCACCTTCTGGAGATTGCCTCCTGCCGGTGCTGACGTGTTGGCAGCTGCTTCTTCCAGGATCTGGTGCAGGTCACGGTAGTTCTTTTCCGTGAGTTCCTCGAAACTTCCATAGCGGCTGTACTCGGACGGGACAGGGTTCTTTTTGAGCCAGCCTCCGTTGGCATACTGAAAAAAGTCGTGCGACGGTTCGACGGAGATATCCAGATTTGCCGGGTCAAGGCCATAATGTGTTTCCGTTGGGGCAGGTTGTTGGGCGAAAGCGGTGGCCGCCATAAAAGCTATAGCCGAGCAAAGGCGCCAGAAACGTGGCGTATATCGGTCTGTCATGTGTAGCTCCATGTAGAAATGAAGAAATGGTAGTCCGATTGTCCGAGCCGCGAAGGCATGACGAGGCAAAGCTCCGTCGGGGGGACGGCGTTGGGAGGCGTCTCGGGCAATCAGTTTTTATACGGCGGGATTAGGGAAAGGATTCACTTTCTGAAAAAATCAAAGAACCGCTCGAAACCTCCCCGGTCGTCTTTCTTGGAATCCTTCCACTGCAAATAGCGCGATCGTTGAACGAGTCCAAGCGGACCGTCATAGATTCCTCCCTGCATGTACCCATCAAAGACCCGAACGGCGAGAACATTGTCCTGGTCCGGCTTGACAGCTCCCGGGGGCAGGATATAGGCTCTGAGTTGAGCGTAGGACCTCTGGTCATTCCTCCAGTCCTTCCCGGGCCCAGGCATGGACCCGGTGCGCCCCACACGCTCACCGTTGAGGTAGACCTCGTCATAGTCATCGATCTTACCCAGCAACAATATCAGCCGTTCCGAAGCCAGAGACTCAGGGATCCGGAACCTGGTCCTGTACCATCCGTATCCGTCATACCCCTTGAATCCCTGCGCTTCCCAGAATGACGGGACAATGACATTTCTCCAGCCGCGATCGTCGAAATCGGGGTCCTTCCACTTCATATCATCGCCGGTAGTGAACTTCCACTCCCCCTCAACGGAGTAGTCGGCCCGGAGCGCCTGCCTGTCTTCATACACTCCCACATCGCCACGGACAATGCCGCCTTCCAACTGATCGTCATAGACCCGCACAGCGATCACATTGTCGCCGCCGGGGTTCAAGAACCGGGCAAGGAGACGGTATGAGCGATGCACCCCGTAAGCGGTATTGAAATTCGGCGGAAAGGTTCCATAGTAGCCGATCAAATGCCCGTTCAAGTAGATCTCATCCACGTCATCGATGGCACCCAGGCGGACGAACAGGACCTTGTTCGCATCGTCCTTTCCGATCGTAAAATGCCTCCGATACCATGCATACCCGTCGTACCCCGGGAACCCCTGGTCTTCCCAGCGGCCGGGGACATCGATCATCTCCCACTTGCCGTCATCGTAGCCGGGCTCTGCCCTCCGGGGATCGTCCCCCAGCTCGAACCTCCAGGTACCACTGAGGTCGAGCAGGCGATGCCAGCGGCTCTCTCCCCGGATGCCGGTGGCGGAAAGCAAGAGCATGAGTCCAAGCAGAGAAATTCGAAGCAGCCCAGCAGCGCGAGATTCCATGGTATTCCTGACGTTTCTACATTCATAATATGACATCCCGGCCGCACAAGTGTCACCACCTCGTCACGAATTGTAAAATCTTGTCAATGGAGATTGTGTCCGACCAACATCTGGCGCACCGAACCCGCGATCGCATCAAAGAGCTGCCCGCAATCGTCGCAGGCTGCCGCGTCAAAATTGACGATACCCGGACTGTCGAACACGAGGCTAGCCAGGGATGCCTTGAACCGGGTCCCGGGAGTGCTTCCGTTCAGCGCCAGATCGCTGATCTTTTCTTGATGCTTCGAAAGGTCTTCCTGGGGATTGATCAGCCGCCACTGCAGAATGATTCCGATGGCCGACTGGACCACACCCTCGTTGGTGGAGTTCAGGCAATCAAGGTACGATTTCTTCGCAAACTCGACCTGAGCCTGGGTCATTGTGGTCAGGGCCTCGGCGGCATTGCCGAGATCCCCGGCGTTCGTACGTGGCGTGCCTGCGGTCATCGCGAGCATCAATCCGGCGACTACCAGTGTTCCGACTTTCATGACATCCTCCGTTTATCAAGTGGCACATCAGGGCTTCTGCAACTAACCTCTGCAGAAGTTACGACTTGATTTACGAAAAGATGTTTTTTTGCCGTCAAGAGATGTAAAACGTTGTCATGCGAGCATCTTGTAGCCGATGCCGTGGATGGTAATGATGTGGCGAGGGTTGGCGGGGTCTTTTTCAATCTTCTGGCGAAGCTTCAGGATAAAATTGTCCACCGTGCGGGTACTGACGGAATCGTCATATCCCCAGACATCCGTGAGGAGTTTGTCGCGGCTCACGGTTTCGTTCCTGTGCTGCCAGAAATACTTCAGGATCTCCACTTCTTTCGGGGTCATGGCAACGGGCTTCCCTGCCTTCGTGGCACTGTATGCCGCAAAGTCGACCTCCAGGGCCCCGATCTTCGCATGTCCGACAGTCTCCGCCTCGTTCGTCTGTTCATGCCGCCGCAAAACGGCTTTCACACGCGCGAGGAGCTCCCGCAGCCCAAATGGCTTCGTCACATAATCGTCGGCGCCGAGTTCCAGACCGAGCACCTTGTCGATCTCTTCGCCTTTCGCCGTCAGCATGATCACCGGGATTTGCACTCCGTGCTCACGGAGGGCTTTCAGGAGATCGAAGCCCGACATTTGAGGAAGCATGACATCCAGCAGGAGCAGATCGAACCCGGGCTGCAGCGCTTTTTCCAGTCCAGCCTTCCCATCGCTCACGACCTCAACGTCATACCCTTCGAACTCCAGATTGTCGCGGAGACCCGCCCGCATTTTTGGATCATCTTCAACGATCAGGATTCTTGCCATGATTGCCTCCTGAAGATTCTTGGATCGGGAAGAGCAGCATGAAACGGCTCCCCTTGCCCGGAACGCTGTCAACGCGCACGCTTCCCCCGTGCGCATCCATAATGTGTCTTACCAGGGTCAGGCCCAGGCCTGTGCCGCGCACAGTGTGCACCAGGCCGGTGGAAACCCTGTAAAAAGTCTCGAAGATCTTTTCCTGATGCTCCCGGGCAATCCCAATGCCGTGATCTTCCACCTCGATGAAAACATTTCCGTTCGTTCTGCCTGTCGAGATCCCGAGATACTTGCTCTCACCGCTGTACTTGACGGCGTTGTCGACCAGGTTGATGACTGCTTCGGAAATGGATTCGGCGTCTCCTTTCACCGGCGGGAGCGTGTCGCCGAGCGAGACGCTGGGGATGAATCCCTCGCCCTGAAGGTGAAAACCGTAGGTCTTCAGGACGTCGGAGACCAGGTCATTGAGTTGCACGGAAGCGAAGTGGTACTCTTTCTTTCCCGCTTCCATCCGGGAAAAGTTCAGAATGTTGTTCACCAGACGCGTGAGCCGCTCCGTCTCAGCGACGATCGTCGCATGATATTCGTGCTTCTTTTCCTCGGACTTTACTCGTCCCATTTCCAGGGTTTCGGCAAACATGCGGATCAACGCGAGAGGTGTCCGAAGCTCGTGTGAGACATTGGAGATGAAATCCGATTTCAGACGAATGAGGTCCATCTCCTTTCGAACGCTCCTGTACACCATCCAGGCTCCCGCGATCAGGATGATATCAAGGAGGAGAATAAGACCCAGATTCAGAGTATAGCGGGAGCGGACCAGCTCCTCGACTGTGGGCCCCCGGGTTGCGATCCCCAACGAGTATCCGGGGAGGAGCCAGAGGTCTCGCCGCTGACTCAGATTCCCCGCAGAAACGCTGTCCGTCGAGAACACAATGGAATCGCGTGGCGCCTTCAAGACGGCTGCGGAAAAATCTTCTCCCGCAGCCCCCGTGAGGCGCGGGCCCAGAACGCGCTGAATGAAGGCGGTCTCGTTGACCACCACTCCTCCAAGGCGCGGGCCAAATCGCTCGCTTTCAAGAGGAAAAATGAGCAACAGTGTGTCGTTTGTGGAGGCCGTGTCGCCCAGAGCAATGGACACCATGCGCCGGTATTCTACCCTCTTGTAGCGATTCACGCGTTCGATGGCCTCGCCGTTCCGGCGGAGCACTTCTTCAATTCGGGGGCGCAATGCACCCGATGCTCCCCGGCTAAAGAGGGTCGGACCATGTCCGAACGTATCGGCCACCACAATGGCAACGATCACAGGATTGCGTTGCAGGAATCGCTCGAGAGCTGACGTGAATTGCCGCGAGCCGATCGGTTCCTCGAAGAGTGTGTTTACGCTCCCGGCATGAATGTTGGCCATATCCCACATGTGTTGATTCATTGAAAACAGAATGAAGTCAACCTGAGTTGCGTACAGGTCAGCCATCATTCGCTCGTTCATGCTGAGCGTGCTGATCTCGTAGGCCGAATAGAACAGTGCGGGAAGCAACACGATGACGGCGAGAATGACAAGCAGGCGTCGGCCTGGACGAGGTTTGGATGCCATCAGTGTGCGGCGAATTGTTGAGTAAGCCTCTCGATGCACACAAATGTATGATTCCGCCTGCATTATTGCAATGATTTGCGTATTTTGTGCGTGACCTATGCAACTCTCAGACGCCATACAACGCAGACGGACCTTTGCAATCATCTCGCATCCGGATGCAGGAAAGACCACGCTGACCGAGAAATTCCTCCTGTACGGAGGAGCGGTGCAGCTGGCAGGCTCGGTGACCGCCCGGCGGAATCAGCGAGCGTCCACGTCTGATTGGATGGAGCTTGAACGCAAGCGCGGCATCTCCATCAGTTCGACGGTGCTGCAGTTTGAGTACAACGGCTATTCGCTCAACCTGTTGGACACCCCGGGGCACCAGGACTTTTCCGAGGACACCTACCGCGTCCTCACGGCGGTCGACGCTGTGGTGATGGTGATAGACGGAGCCAAGGGAATCGAGGCACAGACACGAAAGCTCTTCGAGGTCTGCCGCCGGCGGGCAATTCCGATCTTTACCTTCGTGAACAAACTGGACCGCCCCACGAAGGACCCTCTGGCACTCCTGGATGAGATCGAGCGGGTCCTGAAGATCGGCGCATTTCCCGTGAACTGGCCGCTCGGCACCGGTTTCGAGTTTCGCGGAGTGTTTGACCGGCTCAAGAAGGAAGTGCATTTCTTCGAGTACACAACGGGAGGCGCATACCGTGCGC
>JAGDMJ010000244.1 GCA_017860555.1 Bacteroidota bacterium | reverse complement strand
TCCTGGTCACGGTAACCGGAGACGATCCGGAAGCGGATCGCGTCGGTGAGATCTTCGCTGCGTCAGGTGTGCGGGCGAGACAGATCCGGCTCCCCGGGGTCCAGACGGTGACCCGTCTGCGATTCTATGTGCACGATCCGGCCGCCGACCGATTTGATTTGCGCCTTCGGGTGGATAAAGACCCCGATGCGAGTGCGTCCCATGCGAGGGCGGAAAAAGAAATCTGTACGCGGGATTTCCTCGATTGGTGGGAACAGCAGGCCCACGCGTCCAATGTCATTCTCTTCAGCGATACCGGCAAGGGCTTTCTCTCACGGCGTGTCATGGTTGCCCTCAATGAGCGGATTGCCCGCGTCGCTGAACGCCGTGCCTCCGACGGGATGGAACCGATTCGAGTGGTTGTCGACCCGAAACGTGAATGGGAGAAATTCGAGGGACTGAAGGTTGACCTCTTCAAACCGAACGATGTTGAGGCTGCAGGGGCGGTTCACCTTCCCAGGATGGATTGGAGTGTTGGGGCGAATCTCAGGACACTTGCCGAGAGCATCGGGCAGAAATGGGGGAATGACTTTCCCAATATCGTCATCACGCTTGGAGAACGGGGAGCAGCGCTGGTGACCGTGCGGGAAGGGCGGGGGACGGTCGTTCGTTTTCCGACGCCCGGCGCGCACAAGCTGGCAGGGGGCATCGCAATGCACTGCGGCGATATGTTCGCGGCTGCGCTGGCGCTCTCTCTCTGCATCGATGAGGATCCTGCCTCTGCCATTTTCTTCGCTAATTATGTCGCCTCCGTGCAGGTGGGCAAGCCGATAGGCCAAAAGATCGTTGGTCCCGACCTCAAGGATCCGCGCAATCTCAACCGTCTGCGGGATGATGCTCTGCAGGCCGAGCTGGTGGGAGAGATCAGGGCGCCGTCGGGAATACGCCCAAAATAAGCCCTATTGGCCTAATTAAGCGATTTGGGCGTTATAATGGAACTCCCGACGACCCTACGGGTGTTCTTAGCGTTACTCTGTCCACTACCATAATTCGGGAATCTTCGATGTTCGGGCGACTTCTCCTCGCGACGCTATTAAGCTTCATGGTGTTTTCTCCCATGGCATTTTCGCAGACGGGTTCGATTGCGGGTGTGGCGAGGGACCAGGTCACCCAGGAACCCCTGCCAGCGGCGAATGTGCAGATTTTAGGAAAGACGCTCGGTGCCAGCACGGACGTGGACGGGCGTTTTGTCATCCGCAACGTGCCTGCCGGTACCTACCAGTTGCGCGGTTCGCTTGTCGGCTATCAGGCGACGATCGTCAGTGATATCATCGTCGAACCGGGAAAGCCTACCGAAGTCGTCGTTGCGCTTGATCAGGTACCCGTCGGAATCGGAACGGTTGAAGTCACGGCAAGTTACTTTCAGAAGAATCCTGATGCCGTCGTAAGTGCACAGCGTCTCTCGTATGAGGAGATTCGTCGTTCCCCGGGAGGATTTGAAGATGTGGTGCGGGCGATCTCCGTGCTTCCGGGGGTCGCACAGGCCCAGCCGGGCCGGAACGACCTCGTGGTTCGCGGCGGAGCTCCATCGGAGAACCTCTATATCGTTGATAACATCGAAATCCCGAACATCAATCACTTTGGCACCCAGGGCGCAAGCGGCGGCCCGCTCAGTTACATCAACCTCGACTTCGTTCGTGAGACGGCTTTTACGACCGGCGGGTTCGGCGTGCGGTATGGGGACAGAATGTCCTCTGTTCTCAGCATAGACCTGCGCGATGGCCGAACCGACGGGCTGGGGGGAAAAGCTACGGTCTCGGCCACCCAGTTTGGCCTGAATCTTGAAGGGCCGGTGACGGAAAAGGGTTCGTTTCTGCTGTCGGCGAGGAGGAGCTATCTGGATCTGATATTCCGCGCGGCGGGATTCAGTTTTGTCCCCGAGTACTGGGACTTTTTTGGGAAGACCACCTTCAAACTCGACCCGTCGAACTCCCTCACAGTCCTCGGTGTCGGGGCCATTGACGACGTGAATTACTTTTATGACGATGCCGACGATTACTATAACAACTCGCAAATCCTCGGCACCGCGCAGAATCAGTATGCGTTCGGCGCGACCTGGCAACGGCTTTTCGGCCGCGGCTATGCCACGCTGACGCTGGGCAGATCCTTCGTGTCCTACGACGGCATCCAGACGGATTCGTTGCTGCAACCGATCTTCACAAACAGGTCCAAAGAAGGAGAGACTGGGCTTCGTGGTGATGCAGTGGTTAAGCTTTCCAAGGATGGCGCAACGGAAATGTCGGGCGGCGTGTCCCTGAAACGGGTACGGTTTGATGGTTCAATCGCCCTTCCCGATTACTATACGTCGTTCGGGGATACATTGAATGTCAATGTGTCCAACTACTCGTCCATTGGCTACAAGAGTGCAGGGTATCTTCAATTTTCCCAACACCTTCCCGCGGGTTTTCAGGTAACCCTGGGAGGAAGGCTCGATTATTTCAGCCTTATCGAGAAACAACTCATCTTCTCGCCACGCTTCTCTGTTTCGTGGGAAGCATCTCCGCTCACGACGATAAGCGCAACTGTCGGGCGATACGCGCAATCGCCTTCCTATATCTGGCTGGTGTCCAATGAACTCAACCGATCACTGCAACAGGCTCGCGCGGACCAGTTCGTCCTGGGCATCGAGCACCTGCTGCGCGCCGACCTCAGGGTCCGGCTCGAGGGGTTCTACAAAAAATACGGAGATTATGCCGCGAGTCTTGACCGCCGGTATCTTGTCCTGGCAAATACCGGCGCCGGCTACGGCGGCACGAACGACGACTTCGCATCGTACGGACTGGATGAGCTTGTCAGCGCCGGATACGGTCGGGCCTTTGGCGTAGAATTCCTTGCCCAGAAAAAACTCTCTGAGATCCCTTTGTACGGCCTGCTGAGCATTACATGGAGCAGGGCACGTTTCACCGCGCTTGATGGAGTTGAGCGCCCCGGGTCATTCGATCAGCCTTTCATCGCGAATGTGACGGGAGGGTACCGATTTGACGACCACTGGGAAGCAAGCATGAAGTTCCGCTACGCGACCGGGATGCCATATACTCCGTACAACCCGGATGGTACGCGGAACGTCTCGGAGTATAACTCCGTGCGTACGGAAAGCCCGCATTCCCTTGACGTCCGGGTGGACAGGCGCTGGTACTTTCAGAATTGGGGCCTGATCGTCTATCTCGATATCCAGAACGTCTACAACAACAAGTTCTCCGGCCAGGTAAAATGGAATGAGCGTGAGCAAACGGTGGAGATGGATGAGAGCGCAATCGGCATCCTTCCGTCGATCGGCATCAGCGCGGAATTCTAACGGCGATCGCGCGGCGAGGAAGCGGGGATGTCAATCCCCGGGGCAGGGGATTCTTCTGTAGCGGAAATCGATCTTTCGTGGAGCACCATGAACGGTTCCCTCCACGGTCGCCTCGAGCGAATCCCGGTTCGTCCGTTGATAGACGATCCTCTGTGGAAAATCGTGGTTCGGATTCTCAAAAACGATGCTATGCGCGCCGGACGTTACGGCGCGAAAGGAAGCCGGCGTCTGGCCTGACGGAGTTGCGAAGAAGACGAGCCCGCTGTCGGTTTCGGCAATGCGCGAGAATTCGAAGTCGACGAGCGAATCTCCATGCGTCGTCCGCGCGACCCCGAGCAGAATTCCACCCCTGGGCTCAGTCCATGTTTCCTCTGTGATCAGTCGACCGGACTCCCGTACCCAGCAACCGGAGAGCCACCGCAGCGATTCAGACGATGCCCTTTGAGCCTGAGAGAGTGCGTTTGTCGGCGCCACGCAACCCCAGGAAAGCAGAAGTAGTACAAGCGTTCGCATCATTTCCTCTGCCGGTCAAAAGACACGATCAGTTGATCCAACGCCCGCTTCGGCACATGGTGCACCCCGTCCTCTGTGCGATAGTACTTGATGCTCCCTTCGGTCGGCACGGCTTCAAGGACCACCTGCTCTGCCGGCTTGCCCAGAGCTATGACGAGGAGAATTTCCAGGTGGAACGGAATGGAGAACGCTTCTCGGAGTCCGTCCCGATCGATCGACGTGAGCATGCACCCGCCTAGTTCCTTCTCCACTGCACCCAGCATCATCGACTGAGCCGCGATACCCGCGTCGAATTGAAAGCCCTGGGCGATGGTCGTGTCGCCAAGCACCACGATATAGGCGGATGGCTTTTCGGACTCCGATGGGCCACCCCATTCGCGAAGATATCGGGCCCATTTGAGGAAGCCGAATAGCTGATCGGTTGCGTCCTGCTCGTGAACGAGGAGGTACTTCAGAGGCTGCAGATTGCCGGAAGAGGGAGTAAGCCGCGCGAGATTTACGAGCTCCCTGAGGGTTTTCCGCGAGATCTTGTGCGAATGGTCAAAGCGACGGTAGCTTCTGCTTTTCTGGAGGAGTTTGAGGAGCATGAGATGCCCGAAGTAATAGGATTAACGAGTTAGACAGACGAAACAGGCCAGCCGGCAGCGGACTATTGCAGGTCCACCCGTGATATCTGAAGTTGTGCGAGATCCATCGAGCCCAAGCCCAATTCCGAAGCCTTCCGAATCGTTGGTATCTCTTCCGGCCTCAGATCCAGCAGTGTCGCCCCGAAAGAATCCATGGCGACCCGGTCTGTCCCGGCAATCACGACCTGAGGGCGTACCATCCTGCCCGGGCCGGAAGGGCCGTTGGTGGCAACGATCTCCGTTCCATCTCCGATGCAGAGCGTTGGCTTCCGTACCAGATTCGCCTCAGCGATGCATTCGGAGAGGTGGAGCGGATCGTTGTAGTATCCCTCGATGGGAATGAGAGAAACATTGTGGAAGAACCGGTTGGTTGATGAGGACGTCACCCCCATGATGTTCTTGAGGGTGCCGGTGAGCCGGACGCCGTCATGATCCTTGAAGATCGGAATGTTGATAAGGATGTCGCATTCGAGGAAGTCGCGCACGATGTCGATCTCCTTCAATCGTGATCCTCCTTTGACCTCAATTGTTGTCCTCTCTCCCGGCGGTTTGATGGACGCCACGAGGCCTTCCTGTTCCTTGTTCAGCGTGGCGCGTCTCCAGTATGACATCGGAGCATCTTCAAGGCTGATCACTTCCTTTGCGCCGGCATTCAGACACATGGTGAGGACGGCGAGTGCGATCTGTGGCTTTGCGTACGTTCCCGGTTTGTCGAACGGGGAATTGATGAGCAGACCGATCCGGGAGCCGCGCGATACGAATCTCCGCATGCCCCCAAGTTCGTCAATCGCCCTGATTGTGGCGTTATAGTAGTTGGCGCTTCTGACAACTGCCAGGTCGGGAGGGATCTGTCGCGTACCGAATGCCGATCCAAGAACTCTCCCGGGGCCAAAAAGAGCCGGGAGCACCGCCGCCGTCGCGGCGGAAAGAAAGGTACGTCGGGAGAGGAGAGACATAAGAATAATTCGGAATTTGGATTTTGTATTTTGGACTGTTTACGCCATTGCACTTTTCTGAAAATTCCCCTACAATTCTGGGTCCCTTCTTCCACTTCCTGCAGAGACCCTCATGAAGAATGCAAAACGTTTGACCATTGCCACACTTTCGGGGATACTCTCTGGCCTGGTTTGCTACGGATTGGCATCGAGCAGCCCCGG
>JAGDMJ010000243.1 GCA_017860555.1 Bacteroidota bacterium | reverse complement strand
CCGCGCAGGTGCTGCCAAAGACAAACAGCGGCCCCTTCGCGATGGTGCTGTCCATCGCAGTTGGCCAGACGGCAGCCGAGGTGAGCACCAGCAAGGAGAAGATGCACCACCGCAGAAGCCTGGAGTAATCGAAAGCCGGAGGAGCCATCTTGAGAGACCAAGGTGTATGCAGTAAACGCAGGCTGGGGCAGTCTGGTTTCATCGTTTGCATCCCGGCTCTGCTGATGTGCATGGAATGCGGGGGAGTAAAGTCCGGATTTGATGCCTGCCGGCGGAATCGCTTGCGGGGACGGGCAGGAAAGTTTCCGATCACCGTTGTAAGTGCTTGAATTGTAAGCTTTTCCAGCGGTCGGGCGCTGGGCGCCCGACTCTTGACAAAGAAGTTGAGCTTACCGACATTGCTTCGTCGCACTCTTCTCGTCGGTCACACATCATCCATCCACTTGAAAAAGGAGGAGCTCATGGCAGCACCGGTTACCCACTTTGAGATCATGGCGCGAGATGCCCAGCGGGCGAAAGAATTCTACGCCAAACTTTTCGGTTGGAGCTACAATGACATGCCGGAGATGGCATATGGCATGGTGGACACTGGGGTGAAGATGGGAATCAACGGAGGAGTTGGCCAGGTCCAGGAGAATCAGGCTCCTTGCGTCACCTTTTATGTACAGGTCGAGGATCTGCAGGCGCATCTCGACAAGGCGGTCAATCTTGGCGGGACTGTCATCGTGCCGGTCACGGATGTAGCTGGCGTAGTGACATTTGCCCAGTTCAAGGATCCGGATGGAAACATGGTGGGACTCGTGAAAGGTCCGCAGGAACCACCGAAGCCCGTGCGGGCAAAGAGAGTGACAGCAAAGAAAGCAACGGCGAAGAAGAAGGTCGCCCGTCGCAAGCCCGCATCCCGGAAGAAGGGGAGAAAGTGATCACGATGACACCCGCAATCGTGTTTCGAACGGTGGCCGGCCTCGCCCTGGCCTTGTGCCTGTCCGCGGCAACGCTCGCGGCGCAACAGATGAAGGAAAAGGAGAGTTCGCCGGAGTTGGACCGGATGAAGGGACTTGTCGGGACGTGGAAGGGTATTGACTCCGAAGGGAAGCCGGTGAATGTTTCATACAAGCTTGTATCCGAAGGGACGGCTCTTATGGAGGCGCTTGGCTCTGAGGGCCACGCGGAGAGCATGGTCACGATGTATCATCTCGATCAGGGCTTGCTGATGTTGACCCATTATTGTTCCATGGGGAATCAGCCTCGTCTCCAATTGGACAAGCGGAAGGGGAGCGACTCGACGTTGGTCTTCACGTTTCGGGATGGGACCAACATGAAGTCTGTTGACGACCCGCACATTGATGGCCTGACCGTGATATTCAGGGACAAGAGTCATTTTGCGCAGGAGTGGGTCTTCAAGGAGAAGGGAAAGGAAGAGAAGGAGAAATTCTCATACGAGCGGGTCGAGTAGCCGCCGCGGATTCTAGGCCTAGCTCCGCCTTGGCTTTAGCCTGGCTGTTCTCCCCTGGCCATTGAATCCAATGCCTCCCAATTCGATCCATCCAGAAACTGCGATCTCACAATCCCGAATGCCTCTTTGACCCCTTTGCGGATTTTTCGCATCTTACCGGTGACATCAGACGGTGTCTGCCTGGTGTCCTCTTCGCTTGGCGCCTTAGTAGGTGTTACCCCTCTCTTTTGGGTATTTTTCATATTCTTACCCCTTGAGGATTATGGATACTCTTGAAATTGAACGGCGGTATAGTGGGCTTGTTGATCAACAATGCTGTCTTTCCTGTGGCGGTGCGATTGATCTGAGCCAACCGCAGCCTGGTGAAACATGTATCGACCTCGGTTGCGGCAAGGGGACAGATCTCATTCGCCTGCGTGAAGCGGTGGGAGGGCAAGGACTTGTCTACGGGATCGACATCTCGGAAGGGATGCTCGCTAAGGCCCAAAAAAATATTGACAAATTTGGCTATTCTAATGTCAAACTTATACGGTCAGAGTTGGAACAGCTACACGTAGAAAGCAACATAGCAAACCTGGTGATCTCCAACTGTACGATCAATCACGCCTCCAACAAACGTGCGGTCTGGTCGGAGATCAAGAGGGTGCTGAAAAAGGGGGGGAGATTGGTCGTCAGCGACATCTATTCAACGGAGCCTGTACCCGAGGAATATGCGAATGATCCGGTGGCCGTCGCGGAATGTTGGGCTGGAGCGATCACGAAGGAGGAGTACCTCTCCATCTTGACTGAGACTGGATTCAAGAACGTCACCATAGTTGAAGAGAGCAAGCCATACAAGAAGGGGGAAATCGTCGTTGTGAGTTTCACCGTATCTGCCAATAAACCATCGTGTAACTGTGGGTCTTGACCCGGAGCTGCACAGAAAGGGGGTATGCATGAAGTCTCTGTTGAAAAAAAACAGCAACACCGTAGAGACCGTTGCCCAGTGCTGCGCAAAGACGTCGCAGAATGTGGCAGGGTGTCATGACTGACACGTTTTTCGTGTCATTGCGACCCCCTCTATGCCTGCATGGAGGGGTGTAGCAATCTGAACAGATCCCCCGACTGACTATGGCTTCGCTCCTTAAATTTTCTCCACATAATATCTTCTCGCGCATCCCGGGCACGGACGAATACTACCTCGTCAACCTATTGAGCGGGAACGCTGACGTGCTCAAGAGCGAGAAGGCGCAGGAGATCCTCGAGCAGCGCTACACAGATGTTGATGAGTATACCGCGAAAGGCTACCTCGTCGTTCCCTCTGAAGAGGAGCGAACCTTCCGGAGGAAGTACGCCGACTTTCTCGATGCGCGCGACAAGGACGAGTTGCAGATCTTCTTCGTGCCCTGGTACACATGCAACTTCGCCTGCGGCTACTGTTACCAGGAGACTTACGGGCACCAGCCCGGGATCCCGCCTACCGGCGTGATTGACGCATTCTTCAATTATGTCGGGCGCCAGTTTGCCGACCGGAAGAAATACCTCACCCTCTTTGGCGGCGAACCGCTGCTGTCCGGCGCTCCATACCGGTCGGTCATTACCCGATTCCTTGAGAATGCCGGATCGGCCGGTCTGGAGACAGCGCTTGTCACAAACGGCTACACTCTGGAGGAGTATGTTGGTCTTTTCAAGCAGTACAGGATCCGCGAAGTCCAGGTGACGCTCGACGGCATGCCTGCACTTCATGACATCCGCCGTCCCTTGAAGGGGGGAGGTGCGACATTTGAGCGGATTGTCCGGGGCATCGACCAAGCTCTCGCGGCCGGTCTCACCATTAATCTTCGTGTCGTCCTTGACCGGGAGAACATCTCCGGTCTGCCTGCGCTTGCCCGATTCGCTGTGGAAAAAGGATGGACGGCCTCTCCGCACTTCAAGACACAGCTTGGACGGAACTATGAGCTGCATTCCTGCCAGAAGGACCGGCAGAAGCTCCTCTCCCGGCTGGAGATGTTCGAAGAGCTTTACACGCTCATCCAGAGGTATCCCGAAATTCTCGCCTTCCACAAGCCTGCGTTTTCTGTTGCTCGGTTCCTCTTTGATGAAGGAAAACTTCCCAGACCGCTGTTCGATTCCTGTCCGGGAACGAAAACCGAATGGGCATTCGATTCCACCGGGAATATTTACTCCTGCACAGCCACGGTAGGAAAGAGTGCGGAGGCGCTTGGGACGTTCTACCCCTCCGTGACTCTGGATCAAGACCTTATCTCGAAATGGGAAGAACGGGACGTTACCTCCATCGCCGCCTGCGGAACATGTGCGCTACGACTTGCTTGTGGGGGCGGATGCGCATCGGTAGCGTTCAACGAAACCGGGGATCTGTATTCGCCGGACTGCCGGCCGGTGAAGGAATTGCTTGGTATGGGTATTTCATTGTACTTCAATAAGGAGTCGCATGACAATGCATGAGAATATTCGCTATATCAACAGCGGAGATTTCGAGAAAGAAGTGCTTCAGGCAAAAGCCGTGGTCCTGGATTTCTATTCCACCGAGTGCCCTCCGTGTGAAGCGCTCGCGGCAAAATTCGAGCCGCTGAGCGACATCTACGGGAAGGATGTCACCTTTCTGAAGATCTTTCGTCAGGAAAATCGTGACCTCGCGCAGAAGCTCGGCGTTTCCTCCTCGCCGACACTTCTGTTTTATAAAGGCGGCAGGCGGGTCGGAGATCAGCTCAGCGGGGGGATTCGGCGGTCCGAGATCGTACGAAATCTGGAACTTCTCATTCCCCGGGAGAGAAGTGCTGAGCTGCGTACGGCGATCGCTCGTGTCAGCACGGAATGCGAGGTACTCGTGATCGGCGGTGGCCCTGCTGGTCTGTCGGCCGCCATCTACGCCGCACAGGCAAAGCTGAAGACCATTGTCGTGGACAAGGATCTCCCCGGCGGGCAGGTAAAAGTGACCCATTTGGTAAGCAACTATCCCGGCTTCCAGGAGCCGGTCTCGGGGTATATGCTGATGCATCAGATGGCGGAGCAGGCGAGGGGAGCAGGAGTAGAGTTCCGCTCTGCCGTAGAAATCACGGAGATGGACCTGGAGAACAAGAACATCGTGATTGACGGCTTCGAGACCATACGTGCGAAAAAAGTGATTCTGGCCATGGGATCGTCCCCTCGATTGATCGGAGTGAAGGGGGAGCGCGAGTACAAGGGACAGGGCATCTCTTACTGCGCCACCTGCGATGCAAAGTTTTACGAAGGAAAGGACGTCATCGTTATCGGAGGTGGTAACTCGGCTGTCGAGGAATCGCTCTTCATCACGAAGTTCGCCCGGCACGTCACCATCGTACACCAGTTTGCCCAGCTTCAGGCCAATAAGGCCTCGCAGGAAAAAGCGTTTGCCAATCCGAAGATCAGTTTTCTCTTCGAGCACGAACCGCGCGAATTCATAAAAGAAGGCTCAAGCGTGCGCCATGTCGTGGTCGAGAACCTGAAGGCGCATACGCTCAAGACGCTCGATTGCGACGGGGTGTTCATTTTTGCGGGGATGAAGCCCAATCTCGAAGAAGTGGCGGACCGGTTTGCACTGGATCAGTGGGGCTACATCAAGACCGATCTGCAAATGCACACCAATATCAGGGACGTTTTTGCCATTGGGGACGTGGCCAGCAAGGTCTACCGCCAGATCACGACAGCTGTCTCGGATGGAACGATAGCTGCGATCACTGCTTCTAAAGAGCTGGAAGTCACCCAGTAGCGGGATAGCTCCACTTATGAGGGGCCAGACCCTGGCCAGATCGGGGTCGGCCCGGCTCTAATCTGGCGGAACTGACGGACTCTCGCGTCGGTTCTAAGTGGAAACCCTGGGAATCAATCGTGAAGACCCATGAGTAGCCATTCCACATGTAGATTACCACTTTCCACAGGAGCGCGCCATGACCAATGACGACACGGTATCACGCCGCCGGTTCTTTAAAACGGTGGTCGGCGGAGCGGCAGCGGCAACATTGATCGGCCGCGCCACCGGGCCAATCGAGGCGTTTGCCAAAACAGTTGGGCGGATGTCCGATATGCCGGTTCGGCCTCTCGGCAAAATTGGGTACGAAGCGAAGATCTTCAGCCTTGGAGGACAAGCAACACTTGAAGAAGCCGGCCGGGATGCGGAGGCGGATGCCATCATTAACCGCGCCATCGATCTCGG
>JAGDMJ010000242.1 GCA_017860555.1 Bacteroidota bacterium | reverse complement strand
GTCAGCCGTTTCTCAAGCTCGGCCGTCAATTCCGCGGGACCAAGCTTTCCCGCGGGCATCCCGGACTCTCCGATGAGCGCGAACGCCTCGGGGCGCTGCTCCATGAAAAATTCATACCGGAGCGCCACGGGGACTAGCTGAACATCATCGTGCATGGCCGCAAGGCGGGCAACCCCCTGAAAGAACTTCAGGGGGCGGACATCATTCGGGACCATGACCCCCTGCGGGTAGATCCAGACCCCGGTGTTCGGCTTCAAAAGCAGCGAGGATGCGTACCGCATCGACTCAACAGCCTCCCGGGGAGATTCCCGCACCACCGAGAACGCTCCGAGCCGTCGGAAGAACATGTAGCGCCGGAGCTGCCGTTCTTCCATCATCATGTAGCTGTCGACATGCAGAACGGTCTGCGAGAGGAAGAACGCGATCAGCCCATCCCACCAGTTGCTGTGATTACCGTAGAGGATCAACGGGCGAGAGCGGTCAATGCGCGCGAAGCTTTCTGTTCCGCCGACATGGACCCCGGCGAAATGTTTCCTCAGGGAGGCTTTGAGGTAAGCCAGAAAGAGCCGCTCGAATGCGCTGTTTTTCCTGGCCTCGATCATACGGCTTCCACATCATCCACTTTTTCCACCGCAAGTTTCTTCGGATGCGCGAAGAAGAGCAGACCGTAAGGTTCTCCTCCGTAGCGGTGGTGCACGGCATGCGCCTGCTTCAGTGTCTTCAGTAGTGGGATGCGCATGCGTAACCGCTTCATCCGGCGGTGCACGTACAAGTCATGGACAAGAAAATACACCAATCCATAGGCCGTGATCCCGAGCGAGATCGCCGAGAGCGTCGCGCTGCCGGACGGTCCCACCGAGTAGATAACGAAGGGAACGGTGATGGTCGCAAAAAGCAGAGGGAAGACATCATTCAGCTCGAAAACGCCCTTGCGCGGCGAATGGTGGCTTTGGTGTATGGCCCATCCGATACCATGATAAACGAACCGATGAGCGAGATAGCTGACCAGCTCCATCAACAGGAACGTCACAAGAAAAATGAGCACAAAGCGTAGCACGGTTGACCTCACGATCTAATGTTGTCTTTCCAGGAGCGCGTAGGCAATGGCCTTCAGATTTTCCCGGTCCGGGCTCGGTGGCAGCGCGTCAAGCGCGGAGCAGGCCGAACGCGTGAGTTCCTCCACCCTGTCGGCGACCTCTGCTACCCGTTGATCCTCCTGAGACCGGCCGGGTGCCGCGAGGCTCACGTAGGTCATTTTGCCGTTGCGCCGATCGACTTGAACAGGTTTGCCGAGTGCTTTCTCGTCCCCGACAAGGTCCAGCAGATCATCCTTTGCCTGAAATGCCATGCCCAGGTCGAACCCAAACCGGCCGAGCGCGAGAGCATGATCCTCGTTGGTCGTGCCGATCATCCCCCCTATTGCGGCTGCTGCCTCCATAAGCCGCGCGGTCTTTTTCTCGACCATCAGCCGGTGGGCCTCCGGCGAGGTCTCCGTACCGAAAGCCAGCGCGAGGTCATATCCCTGCCCTTCACACGTGTGGAGAAAGGCCTTTGTGAATCGAGAAAGTATGCGGTCCTTAGCCGGGGAACTGCCTTTCTGGACCAGTTGGAAAGCCAGCGCGATCAATGTATCCCCGGCGAGGATCCCCATCGGGGTGCCGAACCGGCTATGGATGCTCGGGACTCCACGCCGCAGGTCGGCATTGTCCATGATGTCGTCATGCACCAGCGACGAGGTATGGAGCAGCTCGATCGCGGTTGCCGCATGGAGCGCGTCCAGGGCGTTCCCGCCGGCCGCCGAGCAGGAGAGCATCGTCAGGACAGGGCGGACCCTTTTTCCTCCGACAGTCCCGTGCATGAGCGCGCGCCGGAGGCCGGCAGGCTCTACGCCGCCGAGCAACCGTGCGATGGTCTCATTGACAGCCCGCTTGAACGAAGTATACGGCACCGAGGGCGATGATTTGTCATAGAACATGCGATGACTCCTGAGGATGGAAACCGTGGACCATGGGAATGGCGGCCTGCCGCGACGCCGTCGGCCGGCGCCCCCGGCGCGGGGGCTTCCCCAGGTACGCACCGACGGCAATCCGGAATTTCCGGGAGAGCGGAACATAGGCCCTCGTGGACAGGGTATCGTACCCGTTCGCAGCGATGGCCGGAAGGATCTCCGCGTAGGTGCGGCTCATCAGAACCACGCAGAACCGCGACCCGTCGTCCGTCAGCTGCGGAATGCCCGCGTCGGCGTTCCTGTATAAGGCGGTTGCCCGCTCGATCTGGAACTTCATCAGCTCCACGAATTGCGGCGTGACCGCTCCACGAATGATGTCGCCGTGGGTCACTCCAAAGTGCTCCATCTCGTCCGCGGGCAGATAGGTCCTTCCCCGGCGATGATCCTCTCCCACATCGCGCAGAATGTTCGTCAGCTGCATCGCCTTCCCGAGCTCGGCTGCGTGCGCGAGAGCCGACTGCTCGTTTGTCGCGCCGAAGATCTTCGTCATCATCAGTCCCACCGTTGACGCGACGCAGTAGCAGTATTCCTCCAGTTCGGCGTAATTCTGGTAGGTCGTCTTCATCAGGTCCATTTCCACTCCCCGGAGAAGATCCCGGAAATACTCCTGCGGGATATCGTAGGTGAAGACGGTCGTTTGGAACGCGCGGAGCTTCGGGTCGCCTATCGCCTCGCCGGAATAGACCCGGTCAAGCTGGCCGCGCAGCAGGAGAAGTTGGCGCGACGCGGCGGCCGGATCGGCAACGGCTTCCGGATTGTCCACAAGGTCATCGGCCTGTCGGCAAAAGGAGTACAGCGCGTAGGCTGCCCGGCGCTTCGCCCGGGGAAGGACGTGCGACGCGAAATAAAAGGTCTTCGCATGATGGCGGGTGTAATCCCGGCACCGGACAAAGTCTTCCGGCGTCGCCTTGATGGCGGAAGTGATCATCACGGGTGTCATGCAGGCTCCAGTGTTCGCGTTTGTGTGGGGTCCTGGAACATGAGCTCTCCTGATACGACGTCCGGCCGGCCGAGCTCTTTGAGGACGCATTTCTCCGTCGCCTCGGCCGAGAGGAGCACCCCCGGGACTCCCCCGCCCGGATGGGTACCGGCACCGACAAAGAAGAGCCGGCGGATATCTTCGCTCACATTATGTGGGCGGAAATAGGCGCTCTGCAACAGACGCGGCTCAATAGCAAAACCGTTGCCCAGGTGCGAATTCAGCTCCGTCTTGAAATCTTCCGGCGTGAACATCTCCAGCACCTCGATGCTCTCTCTCAGCCCGGCCATCCCGAAGCTGTTTTCGAGGAATTCCAGGATGCGGTCCTTGAATGGCACGGCCTCGCGCGACCAGTCTATGCCGCTGCCCAGGTGCGGGACCGGCGCCAGGATGTACATGCTCTCGCATCCCGGAGGCGCCATGGAAGCCTCGGTGCGGGTCGGAACGTGAAGGTAGAGCGAAAAATCATCGGCCAGGATCTTGCGGTCGAAAATGTCCCGGATGAGTTCCCGGTAGCGCTCGCTCAGGATCAGCGTGTGGTGCTTGAGCTGCGGCCACTGACGCCGGGTACCCACGTAGATCAGGAAGACGCTCATGGAGATGTGAAGCCGGTCGATACGGGCGTCGGTCCATTTGCGCCGGTGCTCCGGCCGGATCATATGCTTATAGGTGAACGGGACATCGCCGTTGCATACCACGGCATCCGCCTCGTGGAGCTTTCCTCCCACCGCCACGCCGGCGGCCGTCCCGTTCTTCACAACGATCTCTTCGACCTCCGTGTTCGTGCGGATCTCCCCTCCCACCTCGCGGAAGAGACGCTCGAACGCGCGCACAAGACTGTACATCCCCCCTTTCGCGTACCAGATGCCGCCGGTCTTCTCCAGGTACGGGATCATGGCGTAGATGCTCGGGGCGCGGAACGGCGACCCGCCGATGAACAGGGGATGGAACGAGAACGCGAACCTGTTGTACTCGTGCTTGAAGTACCTGCTCGCGTACGCGTACATCGGGAGAAACCCTCGCAGCGAGATCGCCCGCGGCGAGAACTGCAGGAAGCTCCTCATCGTCAGGAACGGTGACGATCCCAGTCCATCGGTGATGACCGCATCGTAGATCTTCTTCACATCGCGCATGTACCGCTCGTAGTTCGCGGCATCCCCGGCGCTGAACTTTGCCATCTCGGCCTTCATCCTGTCCGTATCGCCGGTATAGTCCATGGTGGAGCGGTCATGGAAGTAGATCCGGTAGAACGGATCGAGCGGGACCAGGTCGATATAGTCCTTCATGTCGCGGCTGGCGGCGCGGAAGATCTTCTGTATGATCCCCGGCGCGGTAATCAGGGAAGGGCCCATGTCGAAGGTGTAGCCGTCCTTCTTCAACTGGTAGGCGCGCCCTCCCACTTTCTCCCTCTTTTCAAAGAGGGTGACCTGGAACCCCGAAGCTTGAAGGCGGATGGCCTCGGCCAACCCCCCGAAGCCCGCACCGATCACGGCGATCTTCTTCATGCAGGAAAGCTACATTATAGGCGAAATAATCGACTTGTGCGATTTAATATAATGTTCCCCCGGGCAAATGTCAAGAGAAAAAGGAAAAATCGGTAATGGGATTGCACTCCTCTTCTTCTCGTCGAATGCGTAAGGGCTCATCATCCAGGATCGTGGTCACGTCATCGGGAAGGCCATCACGGTGCCTTTCGTTCGTTGCGCTTGCGTGTAGCTGGACCAGAGGACCACCTTTCGATCCAGGCAGAGCCTTTCATTAGCAAAACGGAGGGGCAGAAGAGCAGATGTTGCAGATGTGCTCAATATACATCCCCGGGGAGCTATTTGCAGGGCCCGGGGGAGGGGCGGTGGCAACCTGCGGTTGCTTACGGGCGCGGCTCAGGTTGATTTTTCCAATTCTCCGCTCTATCTTACGGCATCGGTGGTTTCCCGCACCTCATACTGCCGCCTGCTCCTCGGCTCCAACAGGAGTCTGCCATGGTCGGCACTACAGTTGCCCCATACAAATCCTACAGGCATCGCGGCGGCCTGCCAGAAGTCGTCGTTCTTGTCACCGTATGCTTCCTCACAACTCTCTCGGCAGCCGGCTGCCACGAGGACACACCGGCCCAGCCGAACGGAGCATCCGGAGAGGTGAGGACCACCGTCGGACCTGCAGGCGGAACAGTCGCTGCCAGCGACTTCACACTGAGGGTCCCTGCAGGAGCCTTTTCGACATCCACGACGATCACCGTTGCCTCACTCTCAACACCCCATCCCTTCGGCACCTGCGGGACATCGCGATTCTTCGGTCTGGCGGGACTGCCCCCGGATTTCGGTGCTCCACTGAAACTCAGCATTCTCCCGGCATCGTCCACTCCCGGCATCCGTTTCGTTGCGATGGGCTGCAAAGCGCCGCTTTCTGCACTCGGTCCCGAGTCGATGGTCTTCACGTTCCTTCAAGCAGCTGACTCGGCGGGGTGGTACACATGCGACATTCCTCCGCGTGCGGGATCGCACAACCCACCCCCGTCCTCCATGAACCTGGGATGGCGGCACCTCACAGAGGACGAAATTGACCTCCTCATTGCTCTTAGCGGTTACGACACCACCCGATCTCAACATTTTGCGCTGTACGCTCCCACGTTTGTGACGAACAATGTCAAG
>JAGDMJ010000241.1 GCA_017860555.1 Bacteroidota bacterium | reverse complement strand
AATGAATCCCCCCAGCACCAGCAGGGTGATGGCGCCGCTGATCTTCAGAAGGTTCATGACCACCAGGCCGTATTTGCCGGTGGTGGGATCATAATGATAACAGAGAAGAAGCACCTGATCGATCGGAGAGCCGATGGTGTTGTTGGAGGCTTCCACGAGCGCGAGCCGCATGTCCTTGATCAGGTAATCGACGCCGTACAGGTAGCGCGCCACGCTCCCCCCGGGGGTCAGTACCATGATGCCCGCGGCATGCGCGTATTGTTTGGTTTGAGGGTCGTACACATACCGGAACCCGACCACGTCCGCCAGTATGCGGATCTGCCGTTCGTCCCCGGTCAGAAAGTGCCAACCCGACGTCCCTTCTGGATGCTCGTACCCTTCGAGATACTTTGCCTTCTTCTCGGCCGCGAGCAATGGCGTTTCGGTGGGATCAATGCTGACCGTGATGACCTCGAAGTCCCTTCCCACCACCAGGGGAAGATGACGGAAGACGCCTTTCATGCCGTTGAGGACTTCGGTGCAGAGCATGGGGCAGTTGTAATAGACAAGCGAGAGGACGACCGGCTTGTCGTGAAAAAACTCCCCGAGACGCACGGTCGCTCCCAATTCATCACGGAACGTCAGATCGAGCGGCACCTGCGCATCCAGGTTCTGATCCAGGGCAACCCGTTCAAGGATGGACGGGGGTGCGGAATTCGGCGGGCCCGAGACGAATTTCTGGGCGGGCGCGAGCGCCGGAGAGAACATCAACAGCATGCTCAGGACTCGCAATGTGTTTTTCATCTGTTCCTCCCTGTGCCGGCAGTACCATCCTCGGAGATCCTTGGCGCCTGTGCCTTGAACGGCAGATCACGCGATGCGACAATGGCTATGGCCGTGTCTATAGGTATGTGTACGATTCCAAGCCTCTGGTCCACCCAGCCGTAGCTGCGGAGCAGCGAATCCTGCTCTGTGTACATCCTCGCGTAGTCGGCCTGAGGGTTCACCTGCAGCCGCGGCTCCGGGGGAACGATATTCTTTTCCGCCGTCGCTGGAGGCGGAGGCTCGCCGGAGGTCGGTTTATGTCCCTCGAACAGCTTTAACACGCCGAGGACGGCAAGCATGAATACCAGAATCAGCGCGATCAATCCGCCGCCTACGGCAAACAACATGCCCGGGTTGGCATCGCGCGTTTCGTATCCTTTGCCCCCCTCTTCCGAAACCGGGTGAACATCTTTTGACGACTTCATGCTGGTTCTCCTCCCACCGGTTCTGTGAGGACGGCAAAGCGCGGGTCGTGCAACGGCAGCAACGACACCTGCCGGATCTGCCGGATAAACGTGACCACCCATACCCCGCCGATGGCAAGGAACGCCGCGAGATCGATCCAGTGAACGCCAGCGTCCTGCGGCAGCGCCCCGGGGATCACGATCCAATAGACGTCCACGATGCGCATGAGGAGGATGCCCGCCGCGATGAGCGCGAGCATCCGGAGCGATCGCTTGTTCCGCCGGATCAGCAGCAGGAAGAACGGCACGGCGAAGTGGAAGATGATCAGGACCAGCGCAACCGTACGCCATTCTCCGCCGAGGCGGGTAACGTACCAGGGGATCTCCTCCGGCAGATTCCCGGCCCAGATGATCAAAAACTGGGAGAACGACATGTATGTCCAGAGAACGACGAATGCCAGAATCATGTTGCCCAGGTCGTTCAACGGGCGGGGAGCCACGACATCGGCAAGCGGGCCTGACGCCGTAAGCGTGCGCAGCGCGATCGCGGCCACGGCAAGCGCGGCAAGCACCTGCCCGACGACGGCCAGCATCCCGTAGATCGTGGAAAACCACTCCGGTTGAAGCGACATGGTCCAGTCTACCGCTGCGAATGTCGCCGTCAGCGTGTAGACGATCAGGCCCGGAGCGCTGAGAAGGCGCAACGAACGCGTGAGGCGCGGGTCTGCCTCCGCGTCCTGCCGGTGCGACCAGCGGCTGAGCAAGAAGGCCATACCGGTCCAGACGAGGAAATAGAAGACCGTCCGAATGATGAAGAAGGAAACGTTCAGATACTCGCCTCGCGACGCGATCGCCGGTTCTTCATGGTGCCTGACCCAGGGATACAGGTGATCAAGGCCGAAGAAGAGCGGAACGAACAGAAGCGCGAGCACCGGCAGCACCCGCATGCCCGCTTCGCTAATACGCTGGATGAGGAAGCTCCAGCGCCCCGATGTCATATGATGGAGCATCGTAACTCCCAGGAATCCGAGCGAAAGGTTGCACCAGAAGACGAACGCGAACAGATATGACGCGAAGAACCGCCCCGGGTCGAGGATCGCGCCGGCAACGCAGCCGAGCCCCCCGGCCGCAGCCGCGATCAGTGCGTTCCTCTGTATGGTTCCCAGCCGGGGGGAATTCGCTTGCGTGTTCATCATTCTCCTGCCAGTGGACGTCGTTGTACTTCGCTGAGATCCTGCGCCGTCGCGTGTTGACTGAGCTGCAGCGCGCGAATATACGCCGTGATGGCCCAGCGGTCATGTACCTGCACGCGGTCGGCATAGGGGAACATCTTCCCGAGGCCGTGGGCGATCACATCCACATAATGGCCGGCCGGCTTGGCGCGCAACGTGTCCGAGTGCAACGATGGCGGAGCCGGAAAGCCCCGGCGCACAATCATCCCTTTGCCATCTCCCAGCAATCCATGGCAGGGTGAACAGTAAACATTGTACCGCTCGCGCCCGCGCTCGAGAACATCTTTCGTCACACGGAACGGAAACGTATCTGATAGTTGCCCGTTCAGCCTCCCCGTCAGGAGGAGTTCGTCCTTTCTCTCCGGGTTGTGCGGCACCGTTCCCTCGACGAGCGGCCGCGAGACCTGGCCGTTCTCAAAGAAGCGGCTTTCGGCCAGCGGCTTGCCCCGAGGCTGGTCATACATATCGCTATGACAGCCTGCGAAGAGCGTGACGACTACCAGGAGGCCGATGAAGGCTTCGTGACGGTTCTTCTTAGCCACAGATGAATACACATGTTGATAGCGGATGAACACAGATTTGATAATTTGGTTTTCTCAGCTTACGTCTCGTAGCTCTAGACTTTGCCACAGATGAACACTCTTCGTCCTCTTCATTCCTCGACCTCGTATACTCCCTTCGACCCCAATCCCTCCAGGAACGTTCTTGTCTGGTTCAACTGGAATTGTGTGTCCATGGCCTCGATCGTCAGGAAGAACCGGTCGTTCGATGCCAGCTCGAAGCGGGGCACATTGAACACCGGGTGATAGGGCATCGGAAGGCCGTTCAGCACAATCATCGCGATCACCGCCGTCAAGCCTGCGACGAGAATCGTCATCTCGAACGTGACCGGGATAAACGAAGGCCAGCTGTTCAACGGACGCCCGCCGATATTCAGCGGATAGTTAATGACCGAGACCCAGTATTGCAGCAGGAAGCCGCTCAGCGCGCCGATGATTCCCGCGACGAGGACGATCAGCGGAAGGCGCGTGTGGAACCCGATCGCCTCGGCAAGCCCCTCGATGGGAAAAGGCGAATACGCCTCGACCCGTTTGTAGCCGGCGGCAGTTGTGCGTACGGTTGCCTCGAGCAACTGGTCCGCGGTGTCAAATTCGGCCATGAGCCCGAACAGCGCGGGTCGCGTCGCAACCGTCTCGTTAACGGCCATGCGCTCCTCCATCGGTCCCGTTCCCGCGTCGATCGCCGTTCACCGGGATGAGCTGGCGCAACTCGAACATGGACATCATCGGGAGGAATCGGATGAACAGGAACATCAGTGCCAGGAACAATCCGATCGTCCCAAAAAAGGTCGCCCAATCCCAGATCGTGGGATAATACATCGCCCATTCCGACGGTATGAAATCCCTGTGCAGGCTCGTAATGACGATCACGAAGCGCTCGAGCCACATGCCGATATTGACGATAATCGAAATAACGAAGAGCCCCACCATGTGCTGTCGGACGGCTTTGATCCAGAGCAGTTGGGGAAGCAGAATGTTGCACAGGATCAGCGCCCAGTAACCCAAGGCGTACGGCCCGGCCGCGCGATTGAACATCATGAACCGTTCATAGGGGTTTCCGCTGTACCAGGCGAAGAAAGCCTCCATCAGGTAGCCGTACGCCACGATCAAACCGGTTGCGAGCATGACCTTGGCCATGTAGTCAAGGTGCCGGAGCGTTATGAAGCCCTCCAGCCCGTAGAGCTTCCGCACCGGGATAACCAGCGTGAGCACCATGGCGAACCCGGAGTAGATCGCCCCGGCCACAAAGTAGGGGGGGAAGATCGTACTGTGCCAGCCGGGCAGAATGCTGATGGCGAAGTCGAAACTTACCACACTGTGCACAGACACCACCAGCGGCGTAGCCAGCCCGGCGAGGAGAAGATAGACGGTCTCATACCGGTGCCAGTGGCGTGCCGCGCCGCGCCATCCCAGCGAGAGCATTCCAAAGACCACCTGGACCCATCGCTTCTTCGCCCGGTCACGCATCGAGGCGAGGTCCGGAATCATCCCCACGTACCAGTAGACAAACGAAATGGTCGCATACGTGGACACGGCAAACACGTCCCAGATCAGCGGGCTGCGAAACTGAGGCCAGATGTTCATGGGGTTGGGGAACGGGAACAGCCAGTAAAAGAGCCATGGCCGACCGAGATGCAGAATCGGAAACATCCCTGCGCACGCCACGGCAAACAACGTCATGGCCTCGGCGAAGCGGTTGATGGAATTCCGCCAGTGCTGATGCAACAAGAGCAAGATCGCGGAGATCAGCGTGCCAGCATGGCCGATACCGATCCACCAGACGAAATTGACGATCGCGTACCCCCACGCGATCGGGATGCGCACGCCCCAGATGCCAACGCCGCGGGCAAACAGGTAGCTCACCGCCCCCAGGAACACCATGACGAGGAGGAAGGCGACACCAAAGACCACGAACCACGCCCTGGGCGTGGGGCGGGTCAGCACATCTCCGGCGACCTTTTCCGTTACCGTCGCGTAGGTGTTGCCAGGGGCGACGAGCGGTGGCGCGTTCGTCACATTGACGACTTTTTCTTCTTCAGCTGCTATGGCTCTCCTCCTCGATCTCCGGGTTGGGATTGGTCACCTTTGCGAGGTATGTCGTCCGGGGACGGGTGTTCAGCTCCGCCAGCAGGCCATACGTGCGGGGGTCGGATTTGGACTGCCGCACTTTCGTCTTCATGTCGTTGATATCCCCGAAGACGATCGCCTGCGCCGGGCATGCCGATTGGCACGCGGTGACCACTTCGCCGTCACGAATGGGTCTGTCTTCCTTCTTTGCCTCGATGCGCGCGGCGCTGATGCGCTGTACACAGTAGGTGCATTTCTCCATCACCCCGCGGCTCCGGACCGACACGTCAGGGTTCTTCTGCATCGCGAACGTCAATGCCTGATTGTCGGAGTACTCCAGGAAGTTGAACCGGCGCACCTTGTACGGGCAGTTGTTCGAGCAGTAACGCGTTCCCACGCACCGGTTGTACACCATGACATTGAGCCCCTCGGAGTCGTGGACGGTCGCCGCGACCGGGCAGACCACCTCGCACGGCGCGTTCTCGCAGTGCACGCACATGCGCGGCTGCGAGTCCACCCGCGGGTTGTCCAGATCCCCGGAAAAGTACTGATCGATCTTCAACCAGTGCATTTCGCGGGA
>JAGDMJ010000240.1 GCA_017860555.1 Bacteroidota bacterium | reverse complement strand
CATTATTACTACCCAATTGACACCTCCTCTTCCACAACCATCTATCGGCTGATGCTCAACATCGAGCCCCCGGGAGCCACTATTTCGATCAAGTCCATCGCGCTAGTGACTATGGTCCCATCCACCAGCCCTCCAGTGTCGCCCGTATGGCAGTTCGATACGAACGGAGATTTCAAAGGGTGGTTTCCCTATCCGTACGCCGGCGTCATCGATTGGACAGTTTCCGGAGGCCGCCTTCGAATCAAGACTTACACGGATACGACCCTTCTCTCGCCTCTTGCCGCGATTCCCAACCAGATGGAATGGTTCTCTCTTTCTGCAAGTGTGACAGAATCGGCTCTGGAGAGCCCGTTTCTCCTAATCAATCTCCTCAACCCGGCAAACAATGCTGCCTCACCCAAAGTCGCCGTGGATCTTGTCCCGGATGGAGCAGACCACGTGTACAACCGTAATTTCGGGTGGCCCAGATGGGACGGAGAGTACTGGCCAACGGCCTCGAGTTTATCGATCACGCTATCGGAGAACACGACGATTGCGATCGAGCGGATTCAAATCTCCGACGTTCCGCAGGGACGCGCAGATGTTCTCGTGGACGCCCTTGCTCCAACCACTTCCCTGGTTCGGGCCGGAACGCCGTTTCAGTTCTCCTGCCGGATATCAGACCGCGGGGCAGAGCCGGTCGAGCAGGTGTCGGCCCGATTGACTCTTCCCGATGACGGCAGCATTCGCGCGGTTTCATCACCTTCGGTTCTCACAACCGTACAGAACGGTTACCCGCAGACACTGACGTGGACCCTGGTCTCGAGCAAAGCAGGAAATGCCCCGATCTCCGTGACTGCCTCTGCACACGCCGGCGGCTCAAGCACGGCTTCCACCACAATTCTCGTCAATCCATCGATCGCGCCTGCCAAGGCCTCTTATGTCCCGCCACCCAAACCGTCGTCCTCCAGCTACGACGTGGGGGTCTATTCTTTCCCAGCGTGGAACCATGACGTACAGTGGGATGTAATTCGTAATGTCCCGTACCACATGCCCGTGCAGGGATACTATGCGGAGGGAGCCCCGCAGGTAGTCGATTGGCAGATTAAATGGGCGGCGGAGCACGGGATCAAGTTCTTCGTCGCACCGCACTATCCAAACCCCCTTTTGAAAGCGTACCTTGCGTCTGGATACAGGTCTTATGTCCAATTCTGCCTTGGGTTTGCAATACAGGACGTTGGTCCGATGAGTCTTGATGAGTTTCTTGCACTGATCAAGACCTGGATCGATGAACACTTCGCGCGACCGGAATACTACAAGATAAACGGAATGCCGGTCGTGATCATCGGTGATCCGGAGCATGACACCTGGTTCGGTGGCTCTTCCAAACAAGCCTTTGGTGCCGCCCGTCAGCTTGCAAAGGATGCTGGACTTGAAGGAATCTATTTCATCGCACTGACCTCGGACGATGCGAGCGTGGCGCCAGGATTAGCGAATGACGGATATGATGCACTTAGTGCATGGAATTTGGCCGGAGCTGGCGCATCGGATCCGTACGAATCCCCTTACAGCCTGGCAGTGAGCGGGATTCAAACGATTTGGGACTCCTACATTGCTGCCAGCCCCATCCCCTACCTGATGTCGCTAAGTGCTGGTACGGATAGCAGACCGTGGCGGTCATTGTTTGCCGAGTTGAGCATTACGCGAACCGGCCAAACCGCCGAGCTGTTCCAGCAGATGGCTCAAGCCGCGAAAGCCCGGATAGATTCGGGTAAGGCCCCACCAGTGGTTCTCACGGTTTGGGATGAAATTGCGGCCGGTTACATTGAACCCTCTGTCGGCCGCGGATTCAGCTATCTTGATGCGATCCGAAATGTATTTGTAGGCGATGCCCCGCATACCGATTTGGCCCCGTCGGACGTCGGTCTTCCCCTGGTCGAAACTCATTCCTCCACCGCGCTCTGGACCTTCACATCTCCTTCGGACTTGCTCCCGTGGCAGCCTGCACTCGGATACTGGATGAATTTGATGAACGGTATTCCGAATCCCTCCATCTCGGACAACCAGTTGAGATTCACCATGAACGCTGGCTGTGACATCACTCGGATGGATTTCAATTTGAGCGCTCAGGACTATTCCGGGGTGTCCATTCGAATGTCGGTATCCGCTGATTCGAATGTAGAGGTATGGTGGGGCGCGGCAGATGCACTCGGACCGGGCATTGCCCGCGTTGCCAGTTTCCTGGCCCATGCCGGGCCGGTTCAAACCTACACTCTTAACCTCTCCGATAAGCCCGGCTGGCGTGGGATCATCAATTTCCTCCGGCTGAACGTGGGCAGCCCGCCCGATACTCAGATGGCAATCGAATCCATCGAGTTTGTCCCATCCTCGGGGGTTGCCACACTGACTGCTTCACAATCGCAGCTTCTGTTCAACGGCACCGTGGGCCACCCACCCGACTCGCAGACACTCTCCCTATCCGGTTTGACCGGCTCCCCCTTGAACTGGACTGCCACAACGGATGCTCCGTGGCTTTCGCTTTCCGCTTCGAGTGGGACCACTCCGACGCACATCAAGCTGTCAATAGATTCTGCGAAGCTTCCGGTCGGCGTCTACCAGGGGACGATCACAGTCACTTCTTCGGGCGGCAATAACGGCAAGGTGTCGCTTCCCGTGACCCTGTGGGTGATGCCTGCGGCTCCCGCCACGGAGGCCGACCGCCGCTGGGCCAAACTAGGACTGGAAGGCGGCGCGATCAGCGCTCTGGTATCCGACCCTGCGGAGCCCCGGACCATCTTCGCGGCTACCTCGAGTGGCGTGTTCAAGAGTGTGGACGGCGGCAGCAGTTGGGTCTCCGCCAGCACGGACCTGCAGGACAGCCACGTCACATCCATCGCGATCGACGCGAAAGCTTCTCAAACGATCTATGCCGGCACTGACGCGAGTGGCGTGTTCAAGAGCACGGATGGGGGCAGAAACTGGAGTGCGGCCAACTCGGGCCTGCCCGGCCACCCCGTGTCTGCCCTGGCCATTGACCCGGTTTCTACGACGACGATTTATGCCGGGATGGGCAACGAGATCTACAAGAGCACCGACGGAGGCGGCAGCTGGGCTTCCGTCTATACGGAGCCGAGCGGTGTTTCAGTAACGGCTTTGGCAATCGACCCTGGGGCCTCTCAGATCCTTTACGCCGGCACAGATGGAGACGGCGTGTTCAAGAGCACCGACGGAGGCAAAAGCTGGACCCCGCTCGACGGCGGCCTGGGGCGCACCCGTGTGATGCTGCTGGCAATAGACCCGAGGGACTCCAAGACGATTTACGTCAGTGCGAGCGGCGGGGTATACATCAGCACCGATGGGGGCAACTTCTGGAGGGGCATTATGACGGGCCTGGCCAACTACTCTGCCCAAGCCCTGGTGATTGACCCGGAGGAGCCACAGACCGTTTACGTCGGCACTTACAGCAGGGGAGTGTGGAGAAAGGTGGTTGGCGGAGGGTTGGATGCCGTTAATACGGGACTGGTATTCGGCTCGGTGGATGCGCTGATGATTGACCCTCAGTCCCCGCACCGCATCTATGCAGCCACGCTGGGAAGTGTGTGGGCTTACTCCGAACCGCCGATTTCCTCGACGGGTATGGATCTCTTCGCAGGCGGCACCGCGGAGGCTCGTACCGCGGGAAGAAACGAAGTCACACAGGCCGGGTATGCAAAGGTCGCCGTAGAGTCCGGCGAGGCTCCGTACGGCACGGCGGTCTTCAGCTTCAAACAGAACGGAGTGACGGTGAGCGAAGCGGGCGTTCCGGCCTCTCCTCCCACAACCCGGGCCCGGCTCTTCATCGACTACCGCTCAGGAGTCCCCGGGCTCGGTGATGCCGGCACAGTCGATATTGATACGGGGATCGCCATCGTGAACTATGGCTCCGCGACCGCCAACATCACCTACACCCTGCGCAACGTCAAGGGCACCCGTATCGCAGGTGGTCGCGGGACTCTTGCTCCCGGCGCTCACTTCGCCAAGTTCATCGACCAGTTGAAGGAGGTTGCGTCAGGCTTCAACCTGCCCCCGGACTTTGCAACCGGCACCGGATTCGGATCTCTGGAAATCTCGAGCGACCAGCCTGTTTCGGTCGTCGCACTGCGCGAGACCCTCAATCAGAGACACGATCCACTCGTTACGACCACGCCGATAGCAGACCTTACGCAGTCTCCCGCGGCTGACCCGATCTACTTTCCCCAGTTTGTCGACGGCGGGGGGTACACGACAGCGCTGGTTCTGCTCAACACGTCCAACATCGTCGAAACGGGAACAATTCAGATCTTCGACGACAATGGTGCCCCTCTGACGGTCAATCAGGTCGGTGGAACGACCGATTCGTCGTTCAAGTATTCGATCCCCGTCGGCGGCGTCTTCCGCCTCCAGACGGACGGGTTCCCGGCGTCGGCCAGGGCCGGATGGGTGCTGTTGACGCCTGACGCCGGAACATCAACGCCCGTCGGAGCGGGAGTCTTCAGCTACGGCAGCGGAGGCATCCTGGTAAGTGAGTCAGGAATCCCTGCGGCAGCTTCCTCACTGCATGCGCGAGTCTATGTGGACCTGTCGGGCGGCCACGACACTGGCCTGGCGATTGCCAATCCGGCAGGCACGAATGCCGATATCACGATAAAGGCATACCGTACCGACGGCGTCACTACGATTGGAAAGAGCCAGGGCCCGCTCCAGTTACCTGCTAACGGGCACAGTGCGAAATTCGCCACGGAGTTCATCGCGGGGTTGCCTGCCGGATTTACCGGCGTACTGGACATCACGTCGGCAACGCCCTTCGCGGCGCTCACCCTGCGCTCGCTGAATAACGAACGCAACGACTTCCTCATGACCACGTTCCCCGTTGCCGATGCGGACCGCGCCGCTCCGTCGCCGGTCGTCTTCCCGCAAATCGCGGACGGGGGCGGATTCGTGACCGAGTTCATCCTCCTCAACGCAGGCGGAGCATCCAACACGACACTCAGCTTCTTTGACAACGAAGGTAGGCAGCTCGCTGTCGGGAAGTAGAAGTCACTGTGGGTCAAAGGGAGTCGATCGGGTCCAATCGGGACTCACACTCGCCCCCCCACTGCGGAGTCGTTCGATGATGCGGAAGTGCGAGCCCAACCACGGAGACCCTGTCCACAGGTGACTTACACCATGATCTAAAGCGCGTGACTTAGTATCGATCAGAATCGGTCGGTATAGCCATAAGTATCTGACTCTGAGTCACTTGCCGGTGTGTAAGGCTCTTGAAAACTGGCACGCTCCCAAGAAACGGGATTACGTTCCATGACTCCGGATCCGTCCTCGATCAACTCAATGACTCGTTCTGCGGTTCGGATGGGGAACAGAACGCTACTTCGTGCCAACTGAGTCTGGTCTCACCTGTTCGAGTAGTAATCAACTCTCAGATTCGGACGTGATTCGAGTTGCTGGTCTCCAAGGCCGTGAGCCAGACAACGGGTCAATTGGTCACGCCGGAGTTCGGATTGGCACGGAAACGAGTCCCAGCTCAACAATAGCCGGCGTCAGATTCTCCCGTATCAGTAGCCCTTAGCCAGGCCGTGCAGGCGCGGATCGGACTGCCCCAGCCATTGACCGCCGCGACGCTCGATCGTCGCCGCAAGGCTGCCATCGTACGCATTGGGATTGAAGAACCTGATTT
>JAGDMJ010000239.1 GCA_017860555.1 Bacteroidota bacterium | reverse complement strand
TATCATTATGATCCCACCACCGGCAAATACGGCCTGGTGGTCATGAACCTTCTGAAGATCAGCGGCGCCATCACCCTGCTGGTGCTGGGGGGATTCATTCTTGTCATGCTTCGCCGCGAACGAAAGAAGTCTGAAAACCCGGGAGACAGCAACGCCACCCCGGCGGCGCAACCGTCAATCTCAACGCAGTGACTATGTCGAGTTTTCCTCTTTTTCCGGACCAGGCATCGGTAAGCGCGCAGCGCGTGGACGCCGTCTATTTCGGGTTGCTCGCGATCAGCGCCTTTTTCGCGCTGCTCATCTTCATACTCCTGATCTATTTCGCGATCAAGTACCGCCGCGGGAGGACCGTGGATCGCGTCATCCGCCGCACGGATTACCTGAAGCTGGAAATGACCTGGATCATCATCCCGCTCCTGATCAGCTTCGGCATCTTCGGATGGGCCGCCAAAGTCTACTTCGATCTGAAGACACCTCCCGGGGACGCCCTGGAAATCTATGTCGTCGGCAAGCAATGGATGTGGAAGATCCAGCATCCGAACGGCGTCAGGGAGAACAACGAACTCCATGTGCCTCTCGGGCGTACCGTCAAACTCACCATGACGTCCCAGGACGTGATCCATAGCTTCTTCATCCCCGCCTTCCGGATCAAGCAGGATGTCCTCCCGGGGCGCTACACGAGCCAGTGGTTCCAGGCGACAAAGGTGGGAGAGTACCATCTCTTTTGCGCGGAGTATTGCGGAACAAGTCATTCCGGAATGATCGGCAAGATCGTGGTCATGAATCCCCCGGAATACGAACGCTGGCTTCTGCAAGGTGTGGCCCGCGAATCCATGGCGGTGTCGGGAGAACTGCTGTACGGCAAGCTGAGTTGCGGCACCTGCCACAAGTCGGGAGGACGAGGGCCCGATCTTGCGGGGCTCTTCAATAGCCAGGTGAATCTCGAAGGGGGTGCTGTGGTGACCGCCGACCGCGCGTACATCAGGGAGTCGATCATCAACCCGATGGTCAAGATCGTCCAGGGTTACCCCCGGTTGATGCCAACGTACCGGACGCAGCTCACCGAAGACCAGGTGAACGAGGTTATCGAGTATATCAAGACAATGGGCGGTGGGCAAGAGACCGCGTTAAGGAGTGTCGAATGAACCATGCAACGGTGGCAGCACCGGGGACGAACTACCTGAACGCCGGATACGGCGTGAAATCCTGGCTTCTCACCACGGACCACAAACGCATCGGCATCCTCTATCTGCTGGCCATCACAGCGTTCTTCATGGTGGGTGGATTCTTCGCCCTCCTGATGCGCCTCGAGCTCCTGACCCCCGCGGGAGACATGATGAGGGCCGAGACCTACAACAAATTGTTCACGATGCATGGCGTGACGATGGTCTGGTTCTTCCTCATTCCCTCCATCCCCGCCGTGCTCGGAAACTTCCTTGTCCCGATGATGGTGGGAGCGCGGGACCTGGCGTTTCCCCGGCTCAACCTCCTGAGCTGGTACTTGTTCATGATCAGCGGCGTCTTCACGCTGTATGCCCTGATCAGCGGAGGTGTGGACACCGGCTGGACCTTCTACACCCCGTACAGCAGCGCCTACACGACGACCAATGTTGTTCCGGTGATGATCGGGATCTTCATCAACGGCTTCTCGTCGATCCTTACCGGACTGAACATCATCATCACCATCCATATGATGCGTGCGCCCGGGCTGACATGGTTCCGGCTGCCGCTCTTCATCTGGTCGATGTATGCCACGTCGTTGATCCTGGTCCTTGCAACCCCGGTGCTCGCGATCACTCTCCTGCTGGTGGGGTTTGAACATCTCGTGGGCGTGGGGATCTTCGATCCGGCGCTGGGAGGAGACCCGCTGCTGTTCCAGCATTTGTTCTGGTTCTATTCGCACCCGGCGGTCTACATCATGATCCTGCCCTCCATGGGAGTCATCAGCGAACTCGTTGCGACCTTCTCGCGCAAGGCGATCTTCGGCTACAGGTTCGTTGCCGCGGCAAGCCTCGCGATCGCGGTCTACGGATTTCTGGTCTGGGGACACCACATGTTCGTCAGCGGACAATCGGTCTATGCCAGTGTCGTCTTCTCGGCGCTCAGCTATCTTGTCGCGATCCCCTCGGCAGTCAAGGTGTTCAACTGGACGGCGACGTTGTACAAGGGGAGAGTCTGGCTCCAAACGCCCCTGCTCTACGCCTTTGGCTTCATCGGGTTGTTCACGATCGGCGGGCTGACCGGGCTGTTCCTGGCTGCTCTTGCGGTGGACGTTCACGTGACCGACACATACTTCGTGGTCGCGCATTTCCACTACATCATGGTGGGCGGCGCGGTGATGGGGTACCTCGGAGGGATCCACTACTGGTGGCCGAAGATCACGGGGAAGCTCTATCCGGAAGGATGGGCGAAGTTCTCGGCCGTTGTCCTGTTCATCGGCTTCAACCTGACATTCTTCCCCCAGTTCATCGTGGGGTACCTTGGCATGCCCCGGCGCTATTTCGCGTATCCATCTGAATTTCAGATACTGAACGTCCTTTCCACTGCCGGGGCGTCCATCCTGGGGGTCGGGTACATCCTTCCCATCATCTACCTTCTCTGGTCACTCCGGTACGGGAAGCCGGCCGGTCCTAATCCCTGGGGAGGCACAACCCTCGAGTGGAACACATCCTCTCCCCCAATCACCACCAACTTCGAGGTTACGCCCCGAGTGACGACCCCCGCCTATGACTACCATCCTGACGAGCCGGAAAAGGAGGAGGTGAGCGATCGTGAGTAACCACACGGTTTCGGTTGCGCATCAATTCGACGACCGGGAGCAGCAGAACGAGGCTTCGACCCTGGGCATGTGGATCTTCCTGGCGACGGAGATCCTGTTCTTCGGCGGGATGTTTCTGGCGTATACGGTCTACCGGTGGCTCTATCCCGACGCTTTCGCTCTTGCCAGCCACCATATGGATGTAACGCTCGGTGCCATCAACACGGCGGTGCTGTTGACGAGCAGCCTCACGATGGCGCTCGCCGTCCGTGCATCGCAGGTCGGCTCAAGGAACGAATCGGTGCTGCTGCTGGTGGCGACAATGATGCTCGGGATGGCCTTCCTTGGGATCAAGGCGTTTGAATACGCGCACAAGTTCGAAGAACATCTCGTCCCGGGCCCGGGCTTCCAGTTCGATGCCGCCGCGCATGCCGCCCACGCGGAGATCTATTTCATACTCTACTTTCTCCTGACGGGCGTGCACGCGCTCCACATGATCATCGGCGTCGGCGTCGTGGGAGTGATCACATTTATGGCATGGCGGGGACGTTTCACACCGGAGTACTATTCGCCGGTGGAGATCTCGGGACTCTACTGGCATTTCGTGGACGTGGTCTGGATCTTCCTGTTTCCACTCCTGTATCTTATCAATCTAGCGCTAAACTGATGTCAAACCACATCCTGCCCAAAAAAACCTACTACATGATCGGCGCGGCTCTCATGATGCTTCTCGCCGTTACCGTCGGCGTCGCGCTCCTTCACCTCGGTCCATTCAACGTCCTCGTTGCACTGGGCGTCGCGGTCACGAAGGCCGTGCTCGTCGTGTTGTATTTCATGCATGTCAAATACAACTCCAGGTTGACCTGGGTGTTCGCCAGCGGCGGCGTCCTCTGGCTGTTGATCATGCTCATCCTCACCATGGGAGATTTCCTCGCCCGATACTGATCAGGTGGCCCGCCGCACTGCTTGTCACAGTCGACTCCTCCCTGGAAGCGGCCTGGTCGATAGTTGTCCCCTCCCTCTACGCAATGATCGCCTCATGTTTTCTGCAGGGATGGGATGTCACTAGAGTGTATAATCTAGAAACCTCCCTCTACGGGCGAAGAGATCAAAATTACACCAATCTCCGTATTGTTCTCCAACGACCAATTAACCACCTTGAACCACCGAATCGAACCTGGTGTTCGGCGTTCTCCGAGATGTCTTGCGGAGGGGACTGAACGAGGGGAATGAATGCGAGACAGGTAGACAGATAGTCATCTCTATCCACCATATAAGGAGAACCGATATGAAACGAATTTGCTTGTTGATCACCGGTGTATCACTTGCCTTGCTCGGCTGGCGCGCACCGGGTTCCGCCCAGGTGTATGATCAGCCCGGCGATTCCTCACGTCAAGGGGGTTCAGGACTCCAGGATACGTCGCTGTACGGTGGTCAGGACCAGAAACGGGATTCGGGGATGTACCAGCAGGATACCTCGAGCCAGATGGGGCGCGGCAACAGTGGAATCTACAATGATACGACGTCCCGTCAGGGATCGAGCTCGTACAGTGATTCGACGTGGCACAGCAACGACTCGACATGGCGCAACGAGTCCGGGAAACAGGGCTCGGGAATGTGGCATGACACCACGGGACGCCAGGGAAGCGGCATGTGGCACGATTCCACGGACCGCCCTGGCCAGTCTCCGCATGACAAATCCGGAACATATCCTGACAAGAGCGGGACCGGCTCCGACAGGGACGATCGGACGGGCGAGGGCAGCACGTCCGGAACAATGAAACAGGGGTCATCCAGTTCGTCCGGACGTTCATCGGGTTCCGGTGCTCAAGAAGGCATTGGTAGCGACACCGACACTCGTGGAAGCTCAGACGCCGGCAAATAAAAACGGCGGCACGGGTTCAGAGTCGAACTCCGGAGCGGGCAACAAAACCATTAATTCTTATCGCGGGGGGAAACATATGGAAATGGGGTCGTTGAAAGACCTGTTCATCGATCAATTGAAGGATATTTACAGCGCTGAAACGCAGGTGACGAAAGCACTTCCGAAGATGGCAAAGGCTGCTTCCTCGACCGAATTGCAGAACGCGTTCAAATCGCATCTCGAGCAGACGCAGGCGCAGCTCAAGCGCCTTGAAGAGATCTTCGACGGTCTGGGCAAGAGCCCGAAAGGGAAGAAGTGCAAGGGGATGGAAGGGCTGCTCGAAGAAGGTGAGGAGATGATTTCGGAAGATGCGGATCCGGATGTTCTCGATGCCGGGCTCATTGCCGCCGCGCAGCGGGTCGAGCACTATGAAATTTCCGCCTACGGCACGGCGCGGTCCTATGCGCGTGTGTTGGGGGAAGGTAAAGCTACATCGCTCCTTGAGAAGTCATTGCAGGAAGAAAGCGAGACCGACAAGAAGCTGAACCGGCTCGCCGAAGGACAGATCAATCTGAGGGCGCAGAAGGACTAGGAAGGAATGTAACATCTATCCCGGTTCGCCGAATCTCAGGCGTCCTGGTTCTGCTGAAGAGGAGGGGGAGTTAGGCTCGGAGGAAGACTCTTTTGGCAGGGGCGGGACGCCTTTTGTTTCTCATCAACGGTACGGCGCACGCATGCCGTAGACCCGCCTGCACGATGCGATTACCATTGACGAGGAAGCCCCATGAAGAAGCCTGGAGCGGAGCTTTTCACCGATGGAACATGCACGTTTTCGGTCTGGGCCCCGCAGCGCGCACAGCTGGAGCTGAAGATCGTCCATCCACACGAGGCCACATTCCCGATGGAGAAGGACGATCGCGGCTACTGGAACATTACTCTGAAAAACATCAGCCCGGACACGCGATACTTCTACCGGATCGATGCCACGATGGACCGGCCTGATCCAGCCTCGCGGCTGCAGCCGACCGGTGTGCATGAGGCCTCGCAAGTGGTCAACCAGAGCGC
>JAGDMJ010000238.1 GCA_017860555.1 Bacteroidota bacterium | reverse complement strand
ACAGAGATGCGGCAGATCTGCTCCGGTCGCTGGATGAACTGGGTGTGGTGCCGCGCGCCGGCATGGAATGAGCGCGAGCAGCGAGTGACGCTTGGTTTTTCTTGCAGAGACCTTTCACGATGGACTCCGGCCCCGTTGACCGGGCCCCCGGTCCCGTAAAACACTCCCGATACCCGGAATCATTAAGCATGAAATCCACCTCCCTGCTGTTCCTCTTGCTCAGTCCGATCGTCTTGTTCGGCCAGGACGTTACCAGTTACGTCGATCCGTTCATTGGCACCGCCGGAGGGGGGAACACATTTCCGGGCGCACTGCTTCCCTGGGGCATGGTGTCCGTCAGTCCCCACACAGCTCCAGGATCGGCCTCAGGATACCTCCACGACCGGGACACGTTCTACGGCTTCGGCCACGTGCACCTGAGCGGCACCGGATGCTCCGATCTCGGGAGCATTGTCATCACGGCCGTAAGAGGACAGCTGCGGACGGAGCCTGACGAGTATCGATGCACCCTGCGGGACCGGGTCGCCTCCCCCGGATATTTCGCCTCCACCATGAATGAACCTCAAGTCTTCGCGGAGGCGACCGCCAGCACACGGTGCGGCATCACACGCTTCACAGCCCGAAAGTCTGGAGACATCAACATAGTGATTGACGCGGGGCGAAGCCTCAACCTTCTCGGGGGAGGTGCCGCGGCATTCCGTTCGGACACAGTGGTCGAAGGATACAACATATCCGGCGCCTTTTGTGGGGAAGCGAACAGACAAACGGTTTACTTCTCCGCAGAGTTCAGCCGGCAGCCGGTCAACCATGGCGTTTGGACCGGAACCGAGCCCAGCCGAAACACCTCAGCCTCTTCGCAGGATTCCGCTGTCGGCGCCTGGCTGACGTTCAGGCTGGAAGCAGGAGAACCTGTCATCGTCAGAGTGGGCGTCTCGTATGTCAGCGTCGAGAACGCGCGCCGGAACCGGGAGCAAGAGATCGGGCACCGGGACTTCGATGAAATGAGGGTGAGCGCCCGCGCCGCGTGGCAGCGCGAACTGGAAAGAATCCGGGTTGAGACCGATGTGCGGGAAAACAAAGTGAAGTTCTACACCGCGCTCTATCACACGCTGATCCATCCCAACGTCATCAGCGACGTGAATGGGGAGTACCCGCTCATGGGGCGAAAGGGCACGGGACGCTATGACCACCGCGACCGATACACCGTGTTTTCCCTCTGGGATACCTACCGCACACTTCATCCGTTCCTCACCCTCGTGTATCCCGGGCGACAGTCGGCGATGGTGGGAACGATGGTCGATATGTACAAAGAGTCTGGCTGGCTGCCGAAATGGGAACTTGCGGCTAATGAAACATACATGATGGTGGGCGATCCAGCTGTGCCGGTCATTGCCGACAGCTGGCTCAAAGGGATCAGGGATTTCGATTCCAGCGCGGCCTATGCTGCCTGCAGGAAGAATGCAACCACGCCTGGCCCGCAATCCGATCCCATCCGCCCCGGATATCACGATGCTCTCAAGTATGGATTCATCCCGTTCGAACAGGACACGACGGAAACCTGGTGGGTTTGGGGGCCCGCCTCAACGATGCTGGAATATTGCCTCTCCGATTGGGCGCTCGCCCAGATGGCGGGAAACTTTGGCAAGGACGACGACTACCGGGAGTTCAGCCGCCGTGCCGGCTTCTACCGGAATCTCTTCGACACCACATCCTTGTTTATCCGTCCCAGGCTTCGCGACGGCTCATGGCTCACCCCGTTTGATCCGCTGCGGACGGAAGGTTCAGGCAGTTGGACCGGATCGGGAGGGCCTGGTTATGTCGAAGGGAATGCGTGGCACTATACCTGGTTTGTTCCCCACGCAATCGACGGGCTTGCCGGACTCTTTGGCGGCAGCAAGCCATTCGTTGAAAAACTGGCGGAGTGTTTCAGAAACGGTCAATTCACGATCACCAATGAGCCTGATATTGCCTATCCGTATCTCTTCACCTATTTTCCGGGAGAAGAGACGCGAACCCGGTCGCTCGTCGGAGAGATCCTGGACAGGCAATTCGGGACCGGTCCCTCCGGCTTGCCGGGGAACGACGATGCCGGCGCGATTTCCGCCTGGCTGGTCTTCTCAGCACTCGGCTTCTATCCCGCATGCCCGGCTTCGATGGAGTACCGGCTTGGCGTTCCGCTTTTCAGGCGCGCGGTCATTACACTGGATCAGTCATACTACGCGGGAGAGAAGTTTGTGCTCTCGACCAGCGGCAACCTCCATGGAAGCAGCCAGGTCTCTGTCGAACTTAACGGCAAGCAGCTTCGGCCCGCGTCCATAGACCACAAGGACGTCGTTGCGGGTGGTGAACTCCGGTTCGTCGGAGGCAACTGAACAAGGAAGTTCAATGCAATCAGTCGCAATGCCCTTCGCCTGTTCCCCCGACGATCGGCCGTGTCCCGGCAGAGCCCGCCGGACCCGGACCGATCGCCAATCAACAACAAGGCCACAATGAGCCATGCAGACACCCCGCGAAATATTCACACGTTGCCTGAAGTTCCAGTACCCTGAGCGAATCCCGCGCGACCTCTGGCTGTTGCCCTGGGCGGAGATGCAATATCCGGACAGAGTGAAGGAGCTCAAGAAGAGGTTTCCTCCTGACATCGTCGACGCGCCTTCCGTGTATTGTACCTCCCCGAGAGTTCAGGGTGATGCATACGAACTCGGACAGTACATTGATGAATGGGGATCGGTGTTCACGAACATCCAGCGCGGGGCAATCGGTGAAGTTCACACGCCGATGATACGGGAAATTGCCGAGTGGAGGTCCGTGAAGCCCCCCTACGAGATCTTGCCGCTAGACCGAGGAACCGCCCGTGATTGTGTGAACAGGTTCTGCGCCGAAACCGATAAGTTCACCAAGGCTCCCTGTTGTCCGCGTCCCTGGGAGCGCTTTCAGTTCCTGCGAGGCACGGAAAATGCGATGCTGGATATCCTTGCCCCGGAAGAAGGCGCGGCAGACCTCCTTCGCCTCATCCACGAGTTCTATCTGAAGGAGCTCGAATTCTGGGTGACGACCGACGTTGACGCCGTCATGTTCATGGATGACTGGGGCGCTCAGACACAGCTCTTGATCTCCCCACCGCTCTGGCGGGAACTGTTCAAGCCGCTCTACAAGGACTATTGCGACCTCGCGCACGCCCATGGGAAGTTTGCCATGATGCATTCGGACGGTCACATCGTCTCCATCCTTGAGGACCTCATCGAAGTCGGCGTCGATGCGCTCAACAGCCAGCTCTTCTGCATGGATATGGAGGAACTCTCCCGCCGCGGAAAGGGGAAGATCGCCTTCTGGGGAGAGATCGACCGACAGCATATACTACCGGCGGGTCCGGAAAAAGGAAGGGCGGCCGTCAGAAAGGTGGCGGAGCATCTCTACATGAAGGCTGGCGGCATCATTGCCCAGCTGGAACTCGGTTTGCGTTCCAACCCGGACACGGCGGCCGCGGTGTACGAAGAATGGGAGCGCGTGCACAACGAGAGGCGCGGAGTGTTTTCTCCGGAATGAGAAGACGGAGCAACCGGTCATGGCCAGGCCCGAAATACCAGCCACGGGGGCGGTGCGATTTCTGAAAGCGCATCAGATCCCGTTCGAGCCGCTTTTCTACAAGTATGAAGAGCACGGAGGCACCGCGCGCGCGTCGTCGGAGCTGCACGTCCCCGAGCACAGCGTGGTCAAGACGCTGGTGTTCGAGACCGACGCGCGCAAGCCGCTTGTGGTGCTGATGCATGGCGACTGCGAGGTTTCCACCAAACAACTGGCCAGGATACTCGGCGTAAAACATGTGGCACCCTGCGACCCGGCGACGGTCCAGCGGCACACAGGGTACATGATCGGCGGCGTCAGTCCCTTCGGAACACGCGCGGCGCTTCCTGTGTATGTGGAGACCACCATCCTCTCCCTCCCGGTGATTTACATCAATGGCGGGAAACGCGGGTTTCTGGTTGCTGTGAGCCCCGCGATCGTGCAACAGCATCTCTCCGGTATGCCGGTCGACGTGGCAATTCCCGCGTGAGGGGTTTCCCGGGGGAACTTCGATCTTGTCTTCCCTCGTTAGTAAGGAAAGCTTTCAGCATGGGGACACGTGAACCCTTACGTTGCCACGACGGAAAACATCACTGTCAGGGTGCGTCCTGTTTATCTGGACGGCCAATCGGACATCATGGCCAGGAAGTTCGTCTTCGCCTATTCGGTACGTATAGAGAATCACCGCGCGGAACGGATGCAACTCCTGAGGAGGCACTGGTATATCCGTGACGGCACAGGAAAGGTCCGCGAGGTTGAGGGGGAAGGGGTTGTCGGACAACAGCCCATCATCCCGCCGCGCGGCTGGCACGATTACGTCAGCAACTGTATCCTGAACACGTTCGAGGGAACAATGGAAGGGACGTATCTCATGCGCCGGCCGAACGGGGAGCTGCTCGAAGTGGCCATTCCGCGCTTTGCCCTGCGCGCAGCCGCGAATTGATCTCGACTTTCCCCGGAATTTTCGTTATCTTTCGGCCAGCACCAAAGGAAGCCATGGAACCACAACGCAGAATGCTTCGGGCAAAGATCCACCGGGCGATTGTCACGGATGCCAACCTTGAATATGAAGGGAGCCTGACGATCCCACCAGAACTCCTCGAACTCACCGACATCAAGGAATACGAGGCGATCAGTGTTTGGAACGTGACGAGAGGGACGCGCTTCGAAACCTACGCGATTGCGGGGATCAAGGGATCAGGACAGGTGTGCGTGAATGGCGCCGCCGCGCACCTTGCAGAACCCGGCGACCGGATCATCATCGCCTCGTTCTCCGACGTGCCGGAGGCCATGGTGGACGAGTTCAAACCGATCGTAGTTCTCGTGGACGATCACAACCTTGCCGTACGGACCGCCGTCGAGATCCCGGGACCTCACAGACGCGGCAACGACTGCTGATCGCACAGCATTCCTCACTGTTCCATCCCGGCCACTCGGCTTCGAAGCAGAGGATCAGGTTCCCGGAGCACCACGGACCCCGCCTTTGCCTTGAGCCTGCATGACGCGCCTGAACGGGAACACCCCTTCCGTCATCAGGGTCGCGAACTGACGGTAACGAGCCAACCCCCACATTGATTCAGCCTCCAGGAGCGTCGCCACGAACAGCGCATGCATCTGGTTCGTGGCTACGAGCAGGTCACCGGGATAGAGTTGATGGATATTACGCTCCTTGCTGACGGTAGGCCTCGCCAGTTTCTCTCCTTCCAGGGTTTCCCAATCGATCTTCTCGATGATCGAGGTTTCGACGGGGACTTTTGTTCGTTCGGCGAGGGGAATCACCTGGACGTGATGAGAGCCAAGCAGGCCGGCCACGGAAGAATATCCGGCCGGGATGACGTATGCATCCGGAATTCTTACCGATCCCAGCGGTCGCACCGAGTTCTGATACGGAGTGATCGCAAGGGTAGTTTCCTTCCCAAGGTAGGTGTCACATCCGGGGATCTTCATGGATTCCTCCCCTTCTGCAACATGTTCCATCCGGACGACGGCATGTTCTCCCGGCAATTTCGAGAGATTCTCCCGCTCCCGGCTCACGAGCGTCAGCATGTCGTCCGCATGAATCCGTGAATAGGCCAGGAGCGCCTCTACGGCAGCAAGCTGGGTGGCGGCCCGGTGCTCCAGTTTCTCGCTGAACCCGCGCCATTTCCTCCCCTCCTGCAAGAAGGAAAGCGTATTG
>JAGDMJ010000237.1 GCA_017860555.1 Bacteroidota bacterium | reverse complement strand
GCAGAAGCTGGAGTATCTCAGCACGGGACTTTCGCTCGTGCTGATCTTCGTCGGCCTGAAGATGCTCACCAAAGATCTCTTCCATGTTCCCATCATTGTGTCCCTGAGTGTCGTTGTGTTGATCCTGGCGGGATCGGTGGTGTTGTCGCTGATGAAGCGGGGCGCCAACAAGCGGAGTGAAGAAGGGAAAAGGAAAGAGGGATAGGAAATCTCACCCTCACCCCCTGAATCCCCCTCTTCCTCTCGTGTTCTAGGCGAGGGAGAGGGGGTACGGGGGAGTAGGTGAGATTACTCGTACACCGTCGTCAGCTGCGGCGGCTTGAGGGACGGCGGCCCAGCACTCTCCGAAGGCTCCTGTGCGTCACGCACGGCCATGGCGGTCACATTGACAATGTCCGCGACCTCGTTGCCGGGAATGAGCAGGTAGACCGGCTTGCGCATGCCAAGAAGAATGGGACCCACCGACTCCGCCCCTCCCAGCTTCGCCAGCAGCTTCTGCGCGATGTTCGCCGACTGCAGGTCGGGGCAGACAAGGACGTTGGCACCTCCCTTGAGCGAACTGAACGGGTAGAGCGACTCGACGATCTCGGGCACCACGGCGGTGTCCGCCATCATCTCGCCGTCGATCATGAGATCGGGCGCGCGGCGCTTCACGAGCTCCGCTGCACGGGCCATCTTCTGCGCGGACGGATGCTGAGTACTTCCGAAGTTGCTGAATGAAAGCATCGCAATCCGCGGCTCGATGTCAAAGCTCCTCACTTTCTCCGCGGTCAGAATGGCAATATCGGCAAGCTGTTCCGGTGTCGGGTCGACGTTGACTGTCGCGTCCGTAATGAACCGCACGTCCTTCTTGAAGACCAGCATGTACATGCCGGCGACCACCGAGATCCCCGGCCGCGGCTTGATGACCTGGAGCGCGGGACGGATCGTTTCCGGATAATGCTGCGTGAGACCGGACACCAGGCCGTCCGCATCACCCGTGTGCACCATCATCACGCCGTAGTAGTTCGGGCGCCGTTGCAGCAGGTTCCGCGCATCAACGCGGGTGACCCCCTTGCGCTTCCGCATCTCATAGTACTTGCTCACATACTCATCGAACTTCTGTGAGTTGACAGGTTCGACGATCTCCGCGCCGGTCAGGTCGAGTTCCAGCATCTTGGTCTTTTCCTCGATGACCTTCCTGTCGCCAAGAAGGATCGGCGTGGCAATCTCTTCGTCCAGGATGATCTGGCTGGCCCGGAGGATCTTCTCCTCGGTCCCTTCCGGGAAGACAATGCGCTTCGGAGAGCGCTGCGCCTTATGGATCACCATGCGCATGATCTCCTTGGAGCGGCCAAACCGGCTCTCGAGCGAATCGCGGTAGGTACCCAGGTCCTCAATCGGTTTGCGGGCAACGCCGGTTTCCATGGCGGCTTTCGCAACCGCGGGGGCCTCCCAGAGCAGAACCCGCGGGTCGAGCGGCTTGGGAATGATATAGCTTCTGCCGAAGCGGATCTTCTCGCCACCGTACGCCTTGATGACCGAGTCCGGCACGTCTTCCTTGGCCAGCGTGGCCAGGGCGTGCGATGCCGCGAGCTTCATCTCATCGTTGATGGCCGTCGCCATCACGTCGAGCGCTCCCCGGAAGATGAACGGGAAGCCGAGTACGTTGTTCACCTGGTTCGGATAATCCGAGCGCCCGGTGGCCATCACGACGTCCTTGCGGGCGTCGAGCGCGTCCTCGTAGCTGATCTCGGGATCCGGATTGGCCATGGCGAAGATGATCGGGTCTTTCGCCATCGTCCGCACCATCTCCTTGGTGAGGACTCCCTTCACGGAGACGCCGGCAAAAACATCGGCATCCTTCACGGCATCGGCCAGCGTGCGAGCCTTGGTGTCCACCGCGAAGAATTCCTTATACGGGTTCATCCCCTTCTCCCGCCCCTTGTAGACGACCCCGTTGGTGTCGCACAGGATCAGGTTTTCCCGTTTGACGCCCAGGGTGATGTAGAACTTGGCGCATGCGATGCCCGCCGCACCCGCGCCGCTGAAGACCACTCTGACCTCGTCAATCTTCTTCCCCACGATCTCAAGGGCGTTGACCAGGCCGGCACCGGAGATGATCGCCGTGCCGTGCTGATCGTCGTGGAAGACCGGGATGTTCATCGTCTTCTTGAGGTGCTCTTCAATGTAGAAGCATTCCGGGGCCTTGATGTCCTCGAGATTGATCCCGCCGAAGGTCGGCTCGAGCGCCTGCACGATCCGGATGATCTCATCGGGATCTTTGCTGTTGAGCTCAATGTCGAACACATCAACATCCGCGAATCGCTTGAAGAGCACTCCCTTGCCTTCCATCACCGGCTTGCCTGCCAGAGGACCGATATCGCCAAGCCCCAGCACGGCTGTACCGTTGCTTATCACCGCGACCAGGTTTCCCTTGGCAGTGTATTTGTACGCATCGGCGGGGTTGGCCGCGATCTCACGGCACGGCTCAGCAACGCCGGGGGTGTAGGCCAGCGACAGATCACGCTGGGTGGCGCAGGGTTTCGTCGATACGACCTCGATCTTTCCCCTCCGTCCCAGGCTATGGTAATCAAGTGCATCCTGTTTTCTGATCATGGCCATGGTTGGGCCTCCTTCTCATGTATGCAGCAAAACGAGATTTGACCAAATTACGGGCAAAGGTTATGCCATTGGGATGGTCGCTCTATCGCAAATAGGAACAACCTGTGGCTATCTCGCCTCTCTCTTCTTCTCACTTTTAATAAGGGTAGAAGCACAATTCCTATTTCCACGAAAGCACGTGAGAGCTAAGCCACGCCTTGCGGACGCTGGGAGATTGGTTGAGAAGACCCAAAAGGTAACGCCGTGCTTCCCATGAATTCTTGATTTTCAGCCCCATTTTCGTTAAACTGGATAAACCACAGCGAACCAAACTTAGAAGTGACGCAGTTCCATGCCGTCAGAAGGGCTTGCGAGTTCCGAGACCCCCCTCCAGCTCCCCGACAGAGCCAAGACGTATAATCGCACCAGACTCATCGCCGGCGTCAGCTCGTCCATCGTTTCGTTCTTGCTGATCGTCCTGCTCGTCTGTCTCGATGCCACGCGGGAGATCGCGCGGCTTGCCTGGGCAATCGGCTCCTATCGGTACCTGGCGCTGCTCCTTTTCACGGCGATGGTAGGACTCCTGCAGACCCTGGTGACACTGCCGATCAGTTTCTATTCCGGCTATATTGTCGAACATCGCTATAACCTCTCGAATCAAACCGTCGGCCGGTGGGCCAGAGAACGTCTGAAGGGAAGCCTGGTGGGGCTTCCCCTGGTGGCCGGAATTGTGATGGTGGTCTACTACTGCATGGAGAGCTTCGGGGATAAATGGTGGCTCCCGGTAAGTGTGCTTCTTTCGTTTGTCACCGTCTTGCTGGCACGCGTTGTGCCGGTTCTCTTTCTGCCGTTGTTCTATAAGTTCGACCCATTGCCGGATGGCCCGCTGAAGGAGCGGATCGCCGGCCTCTGCGCGAGAGCCGGTCTCAAGTTCGACGGGATCTTCATCTTTGACCTGAGCAAAAACACGAAGAAAGCGAACGCGGGCTTTACCGGCATTGGAAAGTCCAGGAGGATCATCCTGGGGGATACACTGGTGCATCAGTTCTCACCTGAAGAGATCGAAACGGTCTTCGCGCATGAGCTTGGCCACTACAAGCACCGGCACATCATGAGCGGCATCCTGACCAGCGTGTTTTCCACGTTCATCGGCATGTTTGTGACATCACTTCTGTACGCATGGTCCGTCAGCACGCTCGGGTTTGCCGCCATCACCGATCTTGAGGCGTTGCCTCTGCTGGCCATCTGGCTCTCGCTCTTCGGCCTGATCACCTCACCCATAAGTAACATGATCTCCCGAAGACACGAGCGGCAGGCCGATGCCTATGCAGCGGCGGTCACAAACAACGGAGCGGCGTTCGCGGCTGCACTGCGGAGGCTTGCGGCCACCAACCTGGCCGACCCGGAGCCGCATCCGTTGGTGGAGTTCCTGTTCTACCGGCATCCGTCGATCGCGAAACGTATCCAGCTCCTTGAGTCGACAGCGTCATGAAGACTCTGATCGGAGTGGCGCAGTTCTTCATCGCGGTGGTCTTCTCTCTTTTCATGGGCTTCCTCGAGATCCTCCTCCTCCCGATCGACAGGCGCCGGGGAAGACTCTTCCATGCACTGGCGCGGTTCTGGGCTCGGACCGTCCTTGCCATCTGCCGCGTCCGTGTAGGTATTACCGGAGTGGACAACCTGGACCGGAGCCGGAGCTACGTGTATGTGTCGAACCATGCGAGCATGTTCGACATCCCGGCGATCCTCGCGGCGGTCCCGGACCAGATCAGGATCGTCTACAAAAAAGAGCTGGAGGTCATTCCGTTCTTCGGTTGGGGATTGAAGTGGGGACACTACGTAGGCATCGATCGCGGACGAAGCAGCAAGGCGATGAAAAGCATTGAGGAGGCGATCGGGAAGATCCGCAACGGCCAGTCGTTGCTGCTCTATGCCGAGGGAACCAGGACACTGGATGGCAAGCTCCAGCCTTTCAAGCGGGGAGCGTTCAATATCGCGGTCCGGGCGGGCGTGCCTGTGGTTCCATTGACGGTGAACGGCAGTTTCAGGATCATGCCCAAGCGCTCGATCATCATTCGTCCGGGAGACGTGGAGCTTGTACTTGCAAAGCCCATTCTCATCCCCGAGTCTTCGGGGCGGGATGCCGAACGGCAGTTGATGGAGCACGTTCATGCCGCGATAGCGGCGAATTACATCGATCAATCGTCCGAGGAGCAGACACCATGCCCGTGACCATCCAGGATGTGGAGCATGTGGCGGCGCTTGCCCGTCTCTCCTTTTCTGAAGAGGAAAAGATGAAGCTGACAGCGCAGTTGAATGAGATCCTGCTTTACATGGAGCAACTGAACACGCTGGACACGACAAACGTGGAGCCCCTTTCTCACGTGATCGAGCTGCAAAACGTGTTCCGGCCCGATGTGCTCCGGCCCAGCCTGCCGCGGGAAGAGGCGCTCAAGAACGCTCCCGCGTATACGGAGGAATTCTTCAAGGTTCCCAAAGTCATCGGAGACCGCTGATCATGCCAGGCACAGGGCGCACGGTCGCGATCATTCCTGCACGTTATGCCTCGACCCGTCTGCCGGGCAAGCCGTTGGTGGACATCTGCGGAAAGCCGATGATCCAGCATGTAGTGGAACGCACACGCCAAACAACACTGGTGGACGATGTGGTGGTGGCCACCGATGACACGCGCATCATGGATGCGGTGGTCTCGTTCGGCGGCAGGGCGGTGATGACACCGCCCGAGCTCCCGAGCGGAAGCGACCGCATCGCCTTTGTGGCACGCTCCATGCCCGAAGTTGATTGCGTGGTCAACGTACAGGGAGATGAGCCGCTGATCGTGCCGGCGATGATCGATGAAGCCATTGCGCCTCTTCTGGCCGACCGGCAGATCGTAGCGGGGACATTGGTGAAGGAAGTCGAGACCCCTGAGGAACTGCTGAGTCCCTCGGTGGTCAAGGTCGTGCTGGATCGTCATGGCTATTGCCTTTACTTTACCCGCTCGACCATCCCCTTCGTCCGGGATGTGCCGCTCTCCGATTGGCTCGGGATGGGAGTTCACTACAAGCACATCGGGCTCTATGTATTCAGGCGGGAGTTCCTGCTCCATTATATGGAATTGCCGCCAACACCTCTGGAGACACTTGAGAAACTGGAACAGCTTCGCAT
>JAGDMJ010000236.1 GCA_017860555.1 Bacteroidota bacterium | reverse complement strand
CAGACGCTGAGGGACAAAAAGGACTGGGTTCTCATGGTTCCTCTTTACGGTTTACGTAACTCTGCGATCGACGAGCGCACCAGATCCAGGGCGTACAGGGTGTTGTGGACCCCCAGGCTCAGATCGTGCTCAATGAAGAAGTAGTTATAGAGAGCGCCCGATTTGATCGCGGGCTTGATCACTAGTTTGCCGCTCGCGGGGATCTTGACCAGCCCGTAGTTTGGAGAATTCTGGTCCGTTTCGAGCCAGCCACGGGATTCCAGCAATCGATGCAGCGTGTCCATATTGGCTGCGATAGCTGTCTGGGCGCCGACCGGAGCAGTTGATGAGCCGGGGAAATCGGCAGTTGTGATTGCTGCATGGCATCCGGACTGCTTGCAGCCGGTCAACAACGTCGCCTCGCCTCCCCCCTCTCCGGGGAATCTGATATTCATCGTATGGCCACCCGCTTTGCCGGTGCCGAGGTTCGGTGGATAGACCTGCTCCGCCATGTGGCAGGTGGGGCATCCTTCCTGCTTGATGATCGTCGCCGTGGTGTGAATCGAATTCCCCTGGTACGCATAATCGGGGAATTTGAATCCGCCCTCACCCATGAGCATCTGCCCCTGCACGCCATAATGGGGATACCACCGTGCCGTTGTGATGACGATCGAGTCCGTCGGTGCGCTCTTCGTCGGATCGGGCTTCGGGTTCAGATCGCGCGTCATATGACATTGCACGCAAAGATTTCCCGGACCGTAATCGAAGGTCGCGTCCGGGACGGTCGCAATCTGGGATTTGATGAGCACCGGCGTGGACTTCCTGAGTGAGAAGTCGCCCCGCTGGTGGGGTGAATGACAGGAGAAGCAGCCGGGCGGGCTCGGCGCACTCTGGTTGGTGGCAGCCCCTCCGCCCATTCTCTGGATGAAGCCCTCGGTGGTATGACAGCCGGAGCAGCTCGCAGAGTTGCGCTCGCTGTCTCCTCCCTTGGCATGTTTGGATTGCGCCCATTGATAGGCGCGCCCTTCGACGAAGTAATTGGTGTCTTGCTCAGCGGTGTGACATGTTCCGCACTTGATGTTCGCCGCGAAGCCTTCAAGCGATCCATTGTCCGCCGTGGCAGCAGGACCCGGAGGACCTTCGGGCCCCTGGCAACCGGTGAGACTTGCGAGGAACAGCGCCGTCAGAAGGCAGGGAATTATCGAACCTTTTCTCATGGTGACCCCTCTCCGTTGTTGGTTAGCGAACCCTTCCATTCTCTGCGTGGCATGTCAGGCAGACAGGGTCCTGTCCTTCTGCATCATGACAACTCGCGCAATTTTCCATGTCCCGTCGTGCCTCCTCCGCATGGAGTCCGCCACCGGATCCGATGCCCATTTTGACGAACCCGGGGACCATGTGCGACGTGGGCTTAAAGTGTGACTGCGTAATATTGCCTCCGGCCTGGTGACATTGGCTGCAGAATTGTTGCTGATCATGGCAGGAGGCACACTCCGTCTGGCGTGACCGTGCGTCCACGCCGTGGGAGAACCGGTAGTTCAAATCGTGGACCCGTTGAAGCACTGTCCGCCGCGCATCATCTTTCGGGCCTGTGTTGGGACGCGGGTCGGTCATCAAATCCCTCCCGGTTCCGCTGAAGTCTTTCAACCCGGTGGTCTGGTGGCATTCCTGGCAGAAGGTCTGGCGATGGCACATATCGCAGCTCACCTCCATCACGCCTAGCCTGGTTGTCTCGCCGTGGAACCGCCGGAAGTCCGAGCGCAGGTGATCCTTGGGAAGTAGTTGCGCAAAGTTGGTATGGCAAGCCTCGCACTGGTTGGTGACCTGCCGGTCATTGTGGCAGGTGTAGCAGGATCCCATGCCCGGCAGGTGCATCGTTCCGGCGTCCGCGGATGAATCCACATCGGCGTGGCAGGTCTTGCACTCCATGTTGGGCATGCCGAGGTGCTGTTGATGCGAGAAGATCAATTCGCGGGCCGGGACGACACGTGGCTCAATGGCATCCGGGTTGAGGTGGCAATAGCCGCATGTGCTGTTGATCTGTTCCTCGTGGCAGCTCGAGCATTCCTCGTGGGACGGGAAGAGGTTGTCGGTCGACTTCGCGCTCGCCTTGACCGCGGGGTGACACGCGACGCATTCCAATCCGGCCTCGGAAACGTGGAACTTATGCGAGAACTTCACCCCGGAAACCACGGTGGTATCGTTGCTGCCCCGGGGGGCGTTTCGTGCGACCAGCGAGGACGGCTCCAGCGACACGGCCACGGCCAGAACGCACGCGAGGAGAAGGAAGAAGTAAATGTACCGGCGTATCATGAGTCGCACCTTCAGTCAAGTATGTTCAAACGTTCGGAGAACCAGAAATTGATCTTGCCGAAGAACCGGAAGTCGCTCTTGTACACGATGTTGTTCACCCATTGTCCCTGGAGATCCACGGAAACAGCCTGAATGAAACGGAGCGTTGTCCCGAGGGCGGCAGCCAGCGCCGATTCCGCACCGGTAGTCTCGTCCAGCCGGTAGCGAGTATAGGTAAAGGACGCATTGGGGACAAGACGGTTTTCCAGCAACGGGTACGCACCCTGCAGGGTCACCGTACTCAACTCGCCTGCGTAGCCTGTGTTGCCACGGTAGCGGAGTTCGAGATTCTCGCTGCCGATACCGGCGGTATAGCGGAAGCTGCCATCCCCTGTGTACTGGACGTACGCCCCACGCACGAAGGCGCGAAATATCGGGGTCACGAAGTAGTCGACTCCACCTTCGTACTCGGTGATGGATTTGTACTCAAAGACCGAGAAAATGGAGTTATAGGGAACGCGGGGATTGCGGAAGAGGTAGTCCGCGGTCGCAAACAACGTCGGCGAAAACGTGTACCGCACTCCCGCCTGCCCGCGCTGTGTCTTTTTCAGGTTCAGATCGTAATCATAGCGGCCGTAGAAACGCGCTTCGTTGAACTTGTACGAGACGTCGAGCCCGGCATATTCCTCTTCCTGAGGCGGCGGCGCGATCAACATGGGAAGAGCCTCCGCGGTCGGGTCTGGACGCGTCGTCCAGTACGACGTGCGCTCCCGGCGGCGGTTCATGTAGCTCAGGCTTGCCCGCATGTCGGGCAGTACCGTACTGACAACCTGCCCGCCGACAACGAAATTGTTATCGACCGAGCCGTACCCCTTCACGGTCATGTCGACCGGGACGTTGACACCACCATACGCCGTGAGCTTCACCGTGTTGTGCACAAAACGGAGGGTCGTCTGGGCTCCATCCACCGTGCCTGTTCCGACCCCTGCAAAGTACGGGAGCCGCCCGAGAGAGAGATCGGCAAACCCGGCGATGCTCTTCTGCTGGAGATACAGATAGTAGAGCCGGTAGTCCGGCAGCTCATCCAGCTGGCGTTTCAGCTCCGAGGCCGCCTGGAAATGCGTGTGGAGGCTGAAATTGCCGTGCCCGACATCGAGAATTCCCGACAGGTAGCCGCGCGTGACCTTTCGCGCCGAGCCGACCGTGTCGAATTTTTCCCACGTATACAAAGACGAAATCACGCGGCCGTTGATCAACTGCGCAGGCGCGGGAGAGGAGACAAGGAACGTGATCACCAGTGCGATCGCGATCCCGCACACAGTCTTCCCCGGCGCGCCAGCCCTGGACAAAGCGTTGATAGATGGTTTCATGGTCATTACGTTATAAGTGGAACCGGCTCGTCCGGCCGGCATGTTCTCGCCTGGAGTACGTGAACAGCACTTCTGAAACAACTACCCGCCGGTATGACAGTCCCGGCAGTGTGTCTCGCGCCATGCATCACCGATGTCCTCGGGATGCCGGAATTCCAGCCCCGTCGCGCTCAGCACCTCCGGGCGAGGACCCGTTCCCTGATACATGATCGTGTGACAGCTGTTGCAATCTTTGGAGATGACCTTCCCTTCAGCGCTGACATGCTTGTCGTCATGGCAGCGGAAACACCCGAGGTCGGTCATGTGCCCGATGTTGTTCGGGTAGGCCTTCCAGCTGACATTCATCCGGGGGAAAATGTTGCGACGGTATTGATCCTGCAACTCCGCGGAAGCCCGGCTTACCAGCTCCCGGTTCTCCGGCGAGAGCGCAGAATCCGGTCCCTGATAATGCGCCGCCAGAGCCAGCGGAATGGAATCCATTGCGGCGACAGTACTGGTATAGCCCGCGGTCAGCGCACCGATCGCCACGGCACGGACACCGGGGAGCTTCGTGCTGATGCGGCCACCGGTCAGGCTGTTGTCCACGATGCGGCTGGGCGGACGGTAGATGTGCGAAGGCCTGTTATGACAGTCGATGCAATCCATCCGGCTCGTCGGAAGGGCGCGCAGGTCCTCGTCGCTCACCGTGTTCTCGGTGGAACGGTATTCCGTTGTCACTCCGGTTCGGGAGTCCTTCACCCGCAGCCAGGGAATCGTCTGCCGCAACGTGTCCGGAGACACGAAAGTAATTTCCACTTCAGGGTCCGCATGCCAGTGGATGCCCGCGTGCGGGCCCTGCTCACCGCTGCTACTGCCGCCGATCTTCATAAGAAGTCCGATGGTCCAACGGGTGTTCTGCTCATCCGATTTGAAATACGTGTTAATGACCTCTTTGTGTCCCGAGAAGTGCGACGGCCAATGACATTGCTCGCAAGTCTCCCGGGCAGGGCGCAGATTCTTGATCGGCGTGGGAATGGGGCGAGGATAGACGTTGGCCAGAACGGCATAGACCTGGTACGCACCGGAGAGTTTCGAGCGGACATACCAACCCGCGCCAGACCCAACGTGGCAATCGACACATTTCACCCGGGCGTGAGGCGAATTCTGATACGCCGTGTGCTCCGGCTCCATGACCGAATGGCAGGTCGTACCGCAGAACTCGACGGATTCCGTCCACTCGAACGTCCGGTAGCTTCCGTATGCCGTGAACAGAAGCAGGATGATCGAAAAGGTGGCAAAGAGGATAAGAGCGGAACGCTGCCTGGAGGAATTCAGGTCGACCGTGAACTGGAGCCGGCTCGCGGGCATACCCCTCGCCAGGCGCCGCTTCTCGCGCCAGGCGCCAAGCGGGATGAGAATCAACCCAATGATGAGCGGGATCGGAAGAAAGACGTAGGAAATGATGCCAATGTATGCCGGCGCGGCTTTCTGAAAAAGCTCAACGAACGTCAGAAAGACGATCGTCAGAAAGCTCGTTGCGGCAAGGGCAGCTCCCGCAATACTGAGCGGATTATAAAGGACATCGGGAAGTCGACGCTTCATCACTCAGGATCATCATGCACGATGTGAATCCCGGGCTCCCCTTACCGGCGGCAAGGGGAGCCTCAGGGGAATGACATTCAGGATTGACTACTTTGTGCTTGCCAGTTTGTGTTCAACCTTGGGCCACATCTTCTTGAAATCGAACCCTTTGAACGTGGGGCTTTCGGCGTTGTGGCATTTCTCGCACATCTTGCCGCCGTCCGCGGAGACGATCAGGCCGGCTTCCTTCGCTTTTGCCTCGTTCCCCTTCTTGTTGTGCACGTTCAGGTAGGCAGAGGCCGGACCATGGCACCCCTCACACGAGATCCCTTCCGTGGCCACTGCGCCAGGTGCCGAACCGCCACCAGACACATGGCACTTCAGGCATTCAGGGCTTTCTGCCGCACTCTTCTTCAAGCCCTTCTTCTTCGCAATCTCATCTGATTCTTTTGATTTCAAAGTCTCGAACGCCTTTGCATGCGTGCTCTTCTGCCATACTTCGGCGGCGTTCCCCTTGGCCATCTTGTCATGGCACATCGTGCACTTTTTTACCCCCACGTATTTGTTCTGGGCACTGGAAATGCCAGCAGTGAACA
>JAGDMJ010000235.1 GCA_017860555.1 Bacteroidota bacterium | reverse complement strand
AAAGAGAAGAATATATGCCGATTCGGTCAACAGTTCATCTGTACACGCACCGAAGGAAGGGGCATGCGAAGGTTTTCCACCCGCGCACAGCATGCAAGGAGTCCTCATTTCCTGTGAAGTTCACACCGCTCCTCCCTCCAAGAGAAGAACTTGCATCTCCACTTCCGCCGGTGTATCTTTCCGGTATCCACGTCGGTACCTGAAGGTTTCGTAAGCCTGTGGGCGGCCCCTCTGGACCCTGCTCAAGTTTCCTCGTGGTGGAGCCCCCCCCTGCCAGCCCGCCGACACGGAAAGCAACGAAGTTTCACTTCGAGCAACAAACAACAGGCAAGCGGAATGCGTACGCGCCACCTTGAACTCCATTATGCCGAGCGAATAGGTTGGCTTCGCGCGGCAGTGCTGGGTGCCAACGACGGTATCGTCTCAACGGCAAGTCTGGTCGTGGGTGTGGCCGCCGCGGAGACAGCCCGGGGCGACGTCATTGTCGCTGGCGTTGCAGGACTTGTTGCCGGTGCCATGTCGATGGCCGCGGGAGAGTATGTCTCCGTTAGCTCTCAGTCGGATACCGAGAAGGCTGATCTTGCACGCGAGCGCGGAGAACTTGAAACGGACGTGGAATTCGAACAAGAGGAGTTGACGGAAATCTACGTGAAGAGGGGATTGGAGCCCTCGCTCGCCCGCCAGGTCGCCATCCAATTGATGGAACACGACGCTCTGGGAGCCCATGCCCGTGATGAGCTGGGACTCTCGGAAATACACACTGCGCGGCCGCTTCAAGCCGCACTTGCTTCAGCGATCACATTTGCCTTGGGGGCAGCACTGCCTCTTGTGATGACACTCATCAGTCCATCCTCGGTCATGATTCCCTTCGTGGCGGGAAGTTCTCTCGTATTCCTGGCCCTGATGGGCGGGCTGGCAGCCCGAACCGGTGGTGCAAAATTGGCTGTTGGCGCTGGCCGCGTAACCCTCTGGGGTGCTTTGGCAATGGCTGCAACCGCAGCTGTGGGTGCCATATTTGGGACTGTAGTCTGAACGACTGGACTCACCTGTGGGACGTAGACCGGGAACCCACAAGTGACAACTGGCTTCACAGCTTACAGTCTCACTCGCAGCCCCAAGTCTCCCGACATCCCGTAAAACTCCTTGCTAGCAGGAAGCATGGTCTTCTGGTTGATATCCGTTTCCATCGCACCGGTGATATTGTTCAGCGAGAGATAAACCTGCATCCCGAGCCAGGGCAGTTCCTGTTTGACGGCCAGATCCCAACGTGTGACCGCTGCCGAGTTCACCCGATTCTGCATCCAGAAATCGGGATGCTTGAAGATGTTGTCCTGATAGAGCATCGAGATCCGGGTCGAGAAGCCTGCATAGTCGTAGCCAAAGGAGACGTTCAGGATATCGTTCGGCTGATTGAGCAGCCGGGTCGTATAGAAGGTATCTTTCACCGTCTGGGTCATGTTCCCCTCGTCGTCATACACGGTGTTCACTTCGCTTCTCGGGTAGCTTCCCTCGGAAAAGATATGTGTGTAGTTGACCGTCAGGATCAGCCCGTCGAAGGGCCTGGGCAGGTACCAGAAGTTCGTCTGCCACTCGGTCTCAATACCCCACAGGTCGATCGGGATCGGACTATTGATATACGTGTTGAATTCGAACAGCTGTGTCCCACTTTGGGGAAGTTCCGGAAAATTGCTCAAATTGTTGGTGTAGGTTCTGGAAAAAAAGACCAGGTCTCTGATCCGCTTTTTGAACCCGTTGATGGCCAGCAGTCCAATCTCGTTGGAATGGAAAGAGACGACCAGATCAAGGTTCTCCGAACGGGCTGGGTTGATGCGAAAATTGTTGTAATAGACGACACCGTACCCGATATAATACCTTGGAGTGATAGTGCCATAATCCGGGTAGGTGAGGGTGTTAGTGTACGCAGCGTGAAGGGTGAGCCAGTCCAGTGGGGTGTAGCGGACATGAACCATCGGGAGCCAGTACCCGTGGGATTGCGTCACGGTGGTATCATTCCCCTGAATACCTCCGGAGACGGCTATGCCTCTCATGGCGCTATAGGTTGTGGTGAGGTTCTGGTAGCGAACGCCGGGCAGAAGTTTTATGTCTTCCCCAATTTTGAGGGTGAGCATTGCGTAGCCGGCGCTCTTGGTCTCATTACCCGAGTAATCGTTGAAATCCGATTCCAGGTTGTTGCCATTGTTGGACTCGGGGCCGTTTATCCTGAAGTTTGGCAGAATAAGCCAGAGCGGGTCGGTCTTCATACTGTACGGATGCGGATAGTCACCGTTCAGGTAGCTCTCCGGGTCGTATCCTGTGTCAAGGAATGGAATCATGCTGGTGACTCCGGGATAACTTCCCAGCCAGTAATTCCCCCCGTCAAGTGCATTCAGATCATATGCACGGGTACGATGCAAGACGGATCCTCCGAACTTCACCGATCCTGTCACCATCTCCGAGACCCCTATGCTGGTCTCCAGGTCGAGCGAGCCATTGAGCGTGCGTTCCTCCGAACGGACATCCGACGACCGAAGCCGTGCAAACACGGCTGACTGGGGATTCGGGGTCGCCATCCAGGCGAGGGTTCGCGGATCAGCATGCGAGAAATCTCCCCGATTTGCGAAACCTCCGTTTGCCCGTTGCCAGAACGTGAACAGGAGATCTGTGGGATTTGAACTTTCCGAGTAGGCATGTGATGCCTTGAACGTCACATGAAACAATGGGATGTCCTGCCTGAGGGTAAGAATGTTGGTCAGGGTGGTCAACTCGTTGTTCCTCTCATCCGCCTGGAAAGTAATTCCGTCCGATCTCCAGGCGAGGATTTCTGCATTGTTGAGTGAGTTCGTCGTGCTTTTGCTTAACGAATTCAGAAATCCAATGTCGCCGGTTTCGTGTTGATAATCTACGACGAAGGTGCCCCCGACCCGTTCACGCGTTCGATTCACGTCGTCCATACTGACCTGGTCTATCTCGGGTATGCCTGCATCACCGTGTTGCTTGTCGTAGAGAACATAGTTGGCTACCATGGCATTCGAGCTCAGGTTCCGCCTCTCCGCGGCACCCTGCAGGAAGAACCCGAGGCTGTTATCGAGGAAACGTTTTTCCACCGAACCAACGAATCGGTAATTGTTGTACGAGTCCCGCAAGCGGTTATAGCCGACCTGGGATCCAAGGTCGAGATGCGGGACCCAGGAGCCGCTCCCATTCTCGGGGGTTGTCGGTTCCTTGGCCGCTTTTCTCATGTCAAAATTCACCACACCACCCAGTACGGTGGCATCCATGTCAGGCGTGATCGCTTTGATCACTTCGATGCCGCCCAGCATGCTCGAGGAGATCATGCTCAGGTCCATCCCGCGATCTCCGAGCAGACTGGCCGCAGCAGTCCCCTGGTTCCGGTCACCAGAGATAATGCTGTTCTGTGAATTGACATTGCTGGAGAGCTCCACCCCGTCCATGGTAATTTGATTATACTGGGGAGAAAGGCCACGAATGACGACCTGGGAGCCCTCGCCCCCTGTCCTTATCAACGACACCCCGGGGAGTCTTCCCACAGACTCTGCAGCATTGACGTCAGGGAGTTCCTGAATCCGCGCCGCCGAAACAACGTTCATGATCGGCATCGAGGCAAGCTGTTGGTTGATGGCTCCTTTCTGCCCGGCTGCCTGGGCGGTAACGACAATCTCTTCTCCCTCAACCCCGACGGGAACAAGCTTGAAATCCTGTTTGAGAGGCTGTCCTCCCCTGACTTCGATCGCTACCTCTTTCTGTTTGTATCCGACATAGGTCGCACGGAGGGTGTGGGGTCCTGCAGTAACTTCCCGAATCGTGTATTTTCCGTTGATATCAGTCGAGGCACCCAGACTGGTCTTCACGATCATGACATTTGCCCCGGGGAGCGGGTCGCCAGTCTGAGCGTCCCGAACGATTCCCTCAACAGTCTCACTGCCAGCAAACCCGAGGGTAACAAGCAGCAGATGGACTACGAACAGCTTCACGCAGGAGCGTGGTATCCCGTAGGACATGGAGTTCCTTGTGAGTAAGAAGAGTCCAATAGAAAATCGATGCCCGCTCCCTCGAGGCGTACCCGAGCGGTTTAGGCCTGAGGTAATTGCACAAAAGCGGGAACGAACCGTAGAACTGAAGTTTACAGTTTCTTTTTGACTTTATCAAGGCGTTCCCAATGAGATCTGTACGGCTAGTGCCTCCCGGATGCAAGGAACAGAGGCATTGTGGGGTTGAAGGAGGTTTTCATTCAGAAGATTCAAATGGCTCTTGGCGTAGCGGAACTTGCTGGCGCAGCCGACTTAGGGTACAAGGTGTTAAGGGGGCGCCGATGACAAACCGAAGCACCCAAGGAGGAGATAACTCTCGCCATTTTTCTGTTTTGAAATCTCCCGCGTCGAGAGTATATGCTCGACCGTATGACCCTGATCACCGGGAACTCTATGGCGTGGGAATCATCTGCGTCGCCGACGTGTTGTTGACGTCAGGGTACCGCCGGATGGACCCGTTCCTTTGATCTTCTCCCACCTTCCTTGATCCGGGCGGTGGACCTTGCCACACTCGCCAGATCGGGGACAGAGGTTGAATACGTATTTCAGAAGAGATATTCACCACGAAGGAGACAACGCATGCCAGGCCCAAGACATAGAATCACTCCTCATTTGTGGTTCGATAAGGAAGCCAGGGAGGCGGCGGCGTTTTACTGCTCTCTCTTCCCCGATTCCACAATCACCAGCATCACGACACTCCATGACACGCCGTCCGGCGACTGCGATGTCGTTTCGTTTCGACTTGCGGGTCATCCTTTCATGGCAATCAGCGCAGGCCCGCTGTTCACATTCAATCCCTCGGTTTCATTTTTTCTCAATTTTGATCCAGCCAGCGACAGAGACGCGCGAAGAAATCTCGACATCGTGTGGCAGAAGCTGTCACAAGGCGGCAAGGTCCTCATGCCACTCGACAAATACCCGTTCAGCGAGCGCTATGGATGGGTACAGGATCGGTTCGGGCTTTCATGGCAGCTCATTCTGTCGGATCCAGCCGGTGAAAAGCGACCCTTCATTGTGCCATCACTTCTGTTCGTGAACAGCGTGTGCGGGAAAGCCGAAGAGGCGATCACGTTCTATCTCTCAGTATTCCGAGACTCAAACCAGGGGATTGTCGCCCGTTATCCGAAAGGAATGGAACCCGACAAGGAAGGTACAATCATGTATGCCGACTTCATGATTGAAAACCAGTGGTTTGCGGCAATGGATAGCGCGCATAAGCACAACTTTGCTTTCAATGAAGCGATCTCGCTGATGATTTCCTGCGAGACTCAGACGGAAATAGATTATTACTGGGACAAACTCTCCGCAGTCCCTGAGGCGGAACAATGCGGCTGGCTTAAGGACAAGTACGGTTTGTCGTGGCAGGTCACGCCAACGGAAATGGAGGAGATGATGCGAAGCGGAACGAATGAGCAGATTGCGCGCCTGACGCAGGCATTCCTGCCGATGAAGAAGTTTGACCTTGCAGAACTACGAAAGGCATATGAGAGGTGAGAAAGGTCGTGTTCGCAGTGAATATTACCGTTGACGGTTCCTGCGATCATACGCAGGTAATCGCCGACGACGAGTTGGACGACGTACAAACACCACAGCGACTCGGGTGAGGACGGATCGCTTCGGTACTCGGAGTACCTTGCTCAGCGATGGAGAAGTAAACTGTGCACGTGGTGGAGAGAGACGAGTAAGAAGGATTTCTAAAGATTAACGCTTAAAGGTACTCTGGAAGGCAGATCATCGAAGGGAAGATGTCCGTCGCAATCCAGAAG
>JAGDMJ010000234.1 GCA_017860555.1 Bacteroidota bacterium | reverse complement strand
CTCCGTGCAGGAGCCTCCTTCGACTCTCTCTATCGTGAATCCACGGATTCGATGGACGTTCCAGGTGAGCGCAGCCTCGAATCGACGGTGCTCAAACTCCGGCGTGACAGCCCGACCTTCGCCGACCGGATCAAGGGCTTACGCGTCCAGGAGGTCTCGGAAACGTTCTCCGGGCCCGATGGTTTCTACATCGTCAGAATCGATGCTCTCTGGCAAAATCCGCTCGTGACGGAATCAGAATCCGCTGAGATGCGGGAGGAGGCAGCGATCATCCTGAGATCAGTGAAGGCGGATGCACTGGCCGGCGACTACGTAAGAAACGCCATGCTGGCGGCGAATCCCGTCATCAAGGCGGATGGGTTCAACATCTTGCTCGCCTACATCGCTGAGAAGGGTCTCTCCCGGGAAACAAGGCTCACCTGGGATATACCGGCCACGTTCATGACCGAAGCGGGACCCATGCCGATCGGTACATCGAGCCGCTTTCTCGGAAGAGCGCTCGCGACCTACGGGTCCGGGAGTTTTACCGTCCACGACTACGCACGCTGGTACGACATCCGCCAGTTCCAGTTCAATACGAGCTCCCGCGCGGCATTCAACGCGAGCGTCAAGCGATCGATTTGGAAAATGGTGCAGGACAGACTCCTGAGCAAGGAGGCCTACGAGCGCGGGTTCAGCCGTCTTCCCTCCGTGGCCCACGACACGGAAAAATGGTCCACGAAACTCCTCTATCTTGCGGGGCGGGCCTCTGCGCTGAAGTCTGTTTCGGTCAGCGACAGTGCGCTCAGGGCCGAGTATGAGAGGGGAAAGGGCCGATTCATCGATGCTCAAGGGAAAATCAAGAGCTTCGATGAGGTTGCGGGCGGTCTCCGGATCACGATGCTCCGCGCGGAGGAGGATCGTGTCCTCTTCCGCGAGCTTCAGCGACTCCAACGAGTAACACCGGTGTCAATCAACGAACCTCTGCTTGACCATCTGGCGAGGCGCGTTCCGTCTGAACGCGGGGCCATCGATGTGGTGGTCTATAAGCCCGGAGGGACATTCCCCCGCGTCGCGGTCCCGACAATCGATCAACGCTGGCAATCGTTTCCGTGACGATGTCCGTGCGCATTCCTTTCCTCATCTCGTACCCATTATGAAACTACTCCTGCGCATGTTGCTGGCGGCACTGACGCTAGGGAGTCTGTCTGCCCGGAGCCAAAACCTGGAGTATCCCTTCTCCGGCTTCTACGGCCAGGTAGAGGTCGGGGGACCTTTCGTCGGTGCTGAGTTTCACGGGAGTCGACCGCTCCCCTGCAAGCTCAGTTTCTACTCCCCGATCACAAATTGCATCGATCTGAGCACGGGGTACTGGGAGCGGAGCGAGTCCCGGCCTTTTGTGGTCGGGATCCGGACGGATGAAGGAGAGAGGCGATGGCTCGGAAAGGAACCCTGGACGTCTGTAATCAGTCCGCACCGGGTTGTGTTTCTGCAGGAGTCGGGGGGGTTCTCCTATTCGATGACGTATGAGTTCAGCGGAACAGAACCCTTGATGGTATACCGGCTGGCCCTGCGCAACTCCGGGCGGCTGCGTCGTCGGATTGAGCTCTACACTCACATCCGCCTGGCTCTCAGGACGAGCCACACGTATGCGCGTGTGGATTCTGCGTTCGTTTCGGGAGACAGCCGTTCCGTCACGGCATCCTTTCGCGGGCGAGAGACAGGTGGGGTGGCGATTACCGCACAGAACTGCGGCGCGCCTCCGTCCGCCTGGACCGCTGACGGACGGGGGCTCAGTGTCAGCGACAGCGGAGGATCGCGCTGGATTTCCTCCTCGTCGGTGTTTGATTCGGTGAGCGGTGCGGGGACGGGACTCAATCCCGGGCCTGTTGCAGCATTTCTCTACCGCACAATGGTAGATCCCGGGGATTCGCTGGTCGTCATACAGCTCATCAGCTCGGTGGGGGAAAAAGAACGGGAGAATCTGTTGCCACGACTCCCACTGGTATGGAAGCATGGCGTGGCCGCGTACGACTCGTCGGTTCGCCATGCGGCCTTCCGCGCCGCAACCACCCGGACGGGCCTTCCGGATGTCGACGGATCAGCAGCCTATGCACGCGGGATCCTTGCGACAAATGCACATTACATTGACGGCGACATTGTCCCGATGCCATGCCCGGCAGAATACAACTTCTTCTTCACACATGATCTGCTGTTGACTGACCTGGGTGCCGTTCGGTTCGATCTCGAACGTGTTCGGCATGACCTCCTGTATCTGCTGAAGCGCTCCCGGGATTCGGTCCTCGTCCATGCGTACTACTGGAAGGACAGCTCGTATGCCACCGAGCTCTGCACGCCCGACAATTGGAATCATGCCTGGTTTGTCATCGTCAGCGCTTCCTATCTCAGGCATTCTCTCGACACGCTCCTCGGCGCGAAGCTCTACCCGCTGCTGACAAAGAGCATTCATGAGCTGCTCCGGCAGAAAAGGGATGATGATCTCGTCCACGCGTTCCGCCCTGATTGGTGGGACATCGGAAGGTGGGAAGGCCCCCGGTCGTACATGACCATTCTCATGGTGCGGGCACTTCAAGACTACATCGTTGCCAGCGTTTTGCTGAAGAGAAATCTGCAGGCGCTTCCTGCGTATGAGGCTCTTGCCCAGCGGATGCAGGATGCCCTGGTTCGAACGCTCTGGGATGACCAGTCAGGGTATCTCTTGAACTACAATGGGAGTGAGAAAGATAGTCATTATTACATGGGTTCACTCCTGGCAGTTGTCTTTGATCTTCTCAATGCAGACCAGTCAAAGCGGCTTGTGCGTACAGTGGAACGGGAGCTCCTTGATCCGAGGATCGGCGTCAGAACTGTGGCTCCGACGGATTTCAACACTGATTCCCTGAGGGCCCGGTTTCAATTTGTGGGCAATGAAGCGGGGGATCCCTACACGTATATCAATGGAGGGGTGTGGCCTCACGCGAACGCATGGTTCTCGATAGCGCTTCAGAGGGTAGGAAGAGATTCCGAAAGCGTGGCGTTCCTCCGGACCGTTATGACCGTCGAGGGAGTTGCCCGAAGTCCCATGGGCATTCCGGCCATGTATGAATATCGTTTCGCCGACCCCGCTTCAAGCTCGTACGGCAGCATCGACAAGCCATCGTTCATGTGGGCCGGAGGGATGTACCTCTTTGCACTCTATGATCTCTTTGGAGTGAAGGAGGAGAGCTGGAACATCTCCATCGGGGGATCTCCGCATACGCCGTTCGATTCAACGGAATTCACGTTTGCATTCCGGGGTCTCCACACATTCCGGTCCCGGAAAGCTTGTGACGGTGCCGGCGGGTTCACAGCAAGCCATAAAGACATTCCGTCGGTAGTTCTCCCGCTGGATCTCGGCAAAGGAGAGACGTGGGACATCCGGAAAGGCTCCATCGGGAGACCGTACCTTCAAGAGCTCAACGCTGTTCTTCACTCTGTCAATTTCAATAGTGTGAACCATCGTCTGACGATGACCGTCGAGTCTTTCCCGGGACACCTGACGGTCGCGCTGGTGCATTCGCCGGGTGCTTCGTCACGTGTCCTCCTCGACGGGCGGGTCATCACGGATGTGAGGTCGGCACCTTCACCGGATGGCGGCCGGCTGACCGAGATCAAGTTTGCTGGATCAGACAGGGTCCAGTCTCTGGAAATCATCTACTGAGGAACGTATGCGTGCTGTCCGGTTTGAGAGAGCCCACGATCTCCACGTTGTGGATGCCTCACTGCGTACAGTGCGCGAAGGTGAGGTTCTGGTCAAGGTTGAAGCCTGTGGCATCTGCGGGACCGATGTGCACATCGTCGAAGGTGTCTCCAGGTCGACTCCGCCGATTGTGCTGGGCCACGAATATGCCGGCGTAGTGGAGGAATGTGGTTCAGCGGTGCAGGGCCTTGCGCCGGGAGACTACGTGGCTGTCGATCCGAACATCAGTTGCGGGACATGCTACTATTGCCGGCGGGGATTGGTCCACCTCTGCGCAAATCTGCGGGCTCTCGGCGTCGATATCGACGGCGGAATGGCTGAATTCAGTCTGGTTCCTGCGGCACAGGCGTACCGGCTTCCAAAGGAAATGCCGCATGAGCTGGCTCCCTTCGTCGAGCCCGTTTCGTGTGCTGTGCACGGCATTGACAAAGCGAACATACACGCCGGAGACACCGTTGTGATCATCGGCGGTGGCACGATCGGGCTGGTCATGATGCAGCTTGCGCGCAATGCCGGCTCGTCGCACATCCTGGTTCTTGAGCCGATTGGACACAAACGTGCGATGGCCCGGACGCTCGGTGCCGATGCCGTGCTGGATCCTGGAATGGTGGGTGCGGAGGAAGCTGTTCACGATTTCGTCGGCGTGGGTGCTGATGTCGTCATCGATTGCGCCGGGAAGGCGGAAACCGCCCGGTCGGCGATTCAGTTCGCCAGGCGTGGTGGAACAGTCGAGCTGTTCGGAGTTGCACCGATCGGACAGACTATTCCGGTGGAGCCGAACCGGGTCTATTTCAAGGAACTCACCATCGTCGGATCCTATGTCAATCCCAACACCTTCGACCGTGCAATCGCAGTCCTTGCGTCGGGCAGGGTCAGGTTCGACGGGTTTCCAATCACGCGGTTTCCACTGGAAGGGATCCACGACGCGCTTCAGGCCCAGGCTGAAGGGAGGACGATGAAATGCATCATCCAGCCGCATTCGTGAAGCCGCGCCTGCGTCGGGCCTTCCTGTCGTTCCTGGTGATCGGCCTTGCCGCGTTGGTTGCGTGTCGCCCGGTGGAGCCTCGCTCCGCACAATCGCTCGTGAATGACGCGCACCTGAGGCATCTCCTGGAGGAGATCGACCTCCACGGAGAACGCGTCGCCATCCTCCACGTCTACGCTCGATATCCGGACTACGTCTGGTCTGATGCAAAAGAGTCCGGTCCGGAGGGGATCGCCTGTGTCGATGATGCCGCGAGGGCCGCTGTGTTCTCCATGCGGCAGTACGAATTTCAGGGGAACAAAGAACACCTCGCCCGGGCAAGAGCCCTCCTCTCCTTCGTACTACAGATGCAATCCGACGATGGGCTGTTCTTCAACTTTGTTCTGGCAGATCGGACGATCAACACCTCAGGCCGGACGAGCTACGCTTCCCTCGGGTGGTGGGCGTGCCGGGCGGTCTGGGCACTGGGTGTTGGTGTTCGCATCTTCTGGAACGAGGATTCTCTTTTTGCCGTCCGGCTCGCAGAAGCCCTCGACAAGACGATTGCCCGTGTGGAAACTCTCTCCGTACGATATGGAATGATCGCTGAACGGGCGGGGTATCGCATCCCGCAATGGCTGGTCTCCGGCTCGGCATCCGATGCCTCGTCGGAGATGATGCTCGGTCTTCTCGCGTATGCGCGGGGAAGAGCCGACCCCGGTCTGCAGGACCTCATCCGAAAAATAGCCGCGGGAATGATGGTCATGCAGGATGGGGACAGGAAGTCGTATCCGTACGGCCTGCATCGCTCGTGGGAGACCGTCTGGCATATGTGGGGCAACGCGCAGACACAGGCACTGGCAGAGGCGGGGAAGATGCTGGCGGATTCATCCATGATTGCATCAGCAGAGCGGGAAGCGCGGGGCTGGTACGCGCGGCTCCTTGTTGATGGTTTTCTCAAGGAGCTCGATCTGGCAGCCCCGCAGGGACGGAAGCAGTTTGAACAGATCGCCTATTGCGTCCGCCCGATGGCGGTGGGATTGCTACGACTCCATGATGCGACGGGAAAAGCAGAATACCTTCCCATGGCCGGACTTGCCGCGGCGTGGCTGTTCGGCAACAATGTTCCGTCACAGCCCATGTATG
>JAGDMJ010000233.1 GCA_017860555.1 Bacteroidota bacterium | reverse complement strand
GAGATAGTGCATCATCATCTCACCGCGCACCCGCATCTCCGAGTCTCGGGCAAAGTCTGCAAGCAGGCTCATCGGAATAGCAAACTCCGGGAGATAGTCGGGAGAGTCAAACTCGCCCTGGCCTATCGTCGTGGTCAGCCTGATCCAATGCAACAGGTATTCCCTCGTCTCCTGCAGATTCTGCTCAGAGGTCTTTCCGTTGAACCATTCCGAACCCGGGAGTCCCGGCCATTGTTCGGCAGCCAGATACAGGGAAGCATGATACATGGCCCAATGATTTTCCGTGTCCCCCCGGTACGGCGTGTACGTCTTCCAGGCTTTACGGGCTGCCGATTCAACGTCGGGAGACATCTTGCCTTTCCCGTGGAGGTAGGCGCCAATGACGGGGAACATCCAGAACATGTCACCGCGTGGTTCCGCAAGCGCGGCGAGAAACATGCTGTCGGCCTGCCGGATATTCACGTTGTGAGCATATCGTGCGGCGACTCCCGAATACCCGGCAACGGTGTCGTAAGGAAGAGTCATGGATCGAGCGCGAGCTTCATACCCCTTGAGATACTCGGTTCTTTCCAGGCTTTGAGCGCCCGCGAGGCAACTCCAGAGGAGCAGGATGATCACAAGGTATTTCATGCCGTGCCTTTTTTTCAAAACGGGAGAATTGCCAGATAATACACCTGCGAACCCATCTGCCCCGCATTCCGCCAGGATTGGCCACCATCGTCCGACCGGTACACACCTCCCCAGAGCGTCCCGGCATAGACACGGTTGCTATTCGTGGGGTCCACCGCGATGGAATGCACCTTCGGATGCTCCAGCCCTTTGCAGAGCCACTCCCACTTTTTCCCGCCGTCGATGGACTTGTACACGCCTGTCATATACCCGCCCGCATACAGGACCTCAGGATTTCCGGGATCATAGACAACCGTAAAGAACGTCTCGTGCTCAACGCCCGACTCGCTTTTGGTCCAACTCACGCCCCCGTTGTCACTCAGATAGATGCCATGTTCTTCCGTTGCGACGGCGAGCCTGCGAGCATCGGAGGGATGCTGGGCAACAAGGTGGACCCCACCGACGCTCAAACCCATGCGTCGCCAGGCGCCACCTCCGTCGGTACTTTCGTAGGCCCCATCGTCGGCGGCACAGTACAGCTTGTCGGGACGCTCGTGATCGGCAATGATGCACTGCGTAAAGGTGGAACCAAGGCCGTGGTTCATTTCGGTCCAACTCTTGCATCCATCCACGGTCTTGAAGATCCCGTAGGCGGTGGCACAGTAGACAATCCGGTCATTGCGTGGGTCAGGGGTAACCCAGAGCACTTCGGTGATCTTCCAGTCGGTTGTATGGAGCCAGCTGGCGCCGGCGTCCGTGCTCTTGAGCACGCCCGGGCCAGTCGCGAGGTAGAGCGTCCTCCCATTGCTGCCAGGTCCCACGGCAACGTGGAAGTTCCTGGTGTTGATAGGTCCGCTGCGCCGCCAGGTCGTATCGTCGGCAGGATGTTGCATGAAGAGGCCCGTGTGCGGGTCTGCGGCACCAGAAATGAATTGCTTGTTTGTCAGAACCGACACGTACACGGTGGATTGCTGGGCCTGTCCGGAGAGGGAAAAGAGCGCTACCAGAGCAAGGAGCGTGAACCCGTTCATATGCGGCATTGCGTGTGGATCTCCAGGAGAGTGGGAGTGTGATGCAACGATCTCGTTTGAATCTAGCTGTAATAAGGTGGAAGGTCAAGAGAAGGTAGGAGGGAGAATTGTGAATGAAGAAACCAAGGCAATGGGCTGATGAGGAACCGTGAACGGGAGTCCCGAGCGAGTCGCGATGCGATACATCGGAACGTGTTGTAGGGTTTCGTCCCGCCGACGGCGGGACGGGAGGCAGCCTTTTTGCGAGTGAGTCTCCCGTCAGGCGGGACAGTCCTGCCGACCGGCAGTCACATCTGCGGCCGAGGGTTCACGCCTGTCCAGAGCCTTGAAGAACAGGCAATTCAGGACGACGGACGACCTGGACGCCGTGCATCGTCCCTCGTCCCGAATTGCTGCAGTAACTCTGCCCTATTCCGGCTGTTTCGCTTCTTCTTTCTTCTGGTCCTCGTACTTCTTGGCCTCCTGATCGAGGTCTTTGTACGCCTGGGACGCGCGGAAGCGGGTATACATCAGCTCGTTCTGCTTGATCGCCTGCAACAGCGCGGCGTTTGCGGCACCCAGGGGGTATTCGGCCAGCACATAGGCACGATAGATGTTCCCGTCCTTGAGGTGGGTCTTTTCCTTGACACGAGTTCCCGACATCGTGGTGGACACGACCGTTTTCGTAGCTTGTGTAAACTGCTGCATGAGTTGCGCGTCCTGTCCCGCGCCGGTTTCTTCCTCGAACCGCTTCTGCAGACCGCTCACTTTCAACTCCACCTGGCGGCCGAGCTCCGCGCGCGCGCCGGTCGTCGCCTTGTCATACGCGAGCTGCATGTCCTGCGAGGTCGCAGTATTGACGGCATAGACATAGTTCGAGTCCTGCGGAACATTAGTGTACCAGGCAGGAATGTCACCTGTATCCGCAGACTGCATGGTCTCCGGCCCACCACCGCAACCGGCGGCGAGAATTCCCGCCGCCAAAAGGACGAGCGCTATCCGTAGTGTTCGCATTGAGGCCTCTTTCCCGATGTGATTGAATGACCCTGGTTTGTATTCCGGTTACTTTTCGATTTCCTTATCCAACTCATCAAACACCTCATCCGCGCGCTTCTTCACATCCTTGGTCGATTTTTTCTCCTCCGGCTTCGTCTCTTTCGCTTTTGCTTCCTGAGGATGAGCGCTCGCAAGCGAATCCCCTTTGGCCCTCCCTTCCGTGATTGTTCGTTCGAGTTTTTGCTCCGCAGGCGTTTCCGGCGGCAGATCCTTATAGGCCTTCGCCGCCGCTTCCGTTGCCGGTGATTCGGCTTTGGGCGGCGCCACCTTCAGTTCGGTCGCAGGGAGGGCAATCGGCGTTGTTCCCCTGGCCTCGTTCGTGCTTTTCCCGGCGTCGACGCTCTCGGGCTTTGAGGTCTCGGTGGATTGTTGATCGACGCGATTTGATTGTCCAACGGCACCAGTCTTTCCTGCAGGAAGAACAGTCGTGTTGCTGTTCGCAGAATCCTTCCCTGAAGCGCCGCTCGTGTTCTCCTTCTTGCCGGGATTAATGATCAAAAATGTCGTGATCGCGGTGACAATAAGCGCCGAGACCACACTTTGTGTCACATTCGCCGCCATTTTTCCCAGGGTGTCCGAGATAAAATTGCCCATCAAATCTCTCCAGGTTTTACTTCATGACTACTTCAATGCTCGTTTTTAGTTCTTCCCCTATCTTCTTTCCCATCTTCTGCAGAAGGCGCATGCCGGCCGCCTCATAGCTTCCGCCCCCTTCCTTCTGGTTGTCCAGCGAGACCGAGGCCAGGATCTGTCCGCTTTTCGCGTCGATGGCCCTGACCACGGCGGTACCACTGCTGAAGAATATCCCTGCCGAGGGGTTTGTCCGCTGTTCTGTCGACACCACGCCGACAACGATCACGTCGGCGATCCGGGAGAGCTCCGCCACGACCAAGTGGAAGTCCCCGGATTGAGCGGCTGCACTGAGCTTCTCCTCCGGGACGTGCTGCAGCACCTTTGATTCCTCGAGAATGGCGTACCGATCATTCAACAGTTGCTTCTGGATCTCCTCCTGAACGGACGACTTCGCCCGCTTTTTGGAAAGATTGTATTCCGCAATATGCATCGCGATCGTGACATTCGCACGGGTCTTGAGCCGGTAGGAGAAATCCACGAAGGCATCGGACAGGCAGCGCGTGGCATCCGGGAGCTTGTCGGCAAGGATCTCGACACCCGGCAGGACAATGCTGACCCTGATCTTGCTGACCGCGTCCCCCCCGGTCACTTCGGTTGCGGAGAATTGGAAGTTCCCCTCCTCATCCGTGCGCGAAAGGGGTGAAAGTGTTCCGGCACCGGGTGCAAGGAATGCCGCGCCGAGGACGGCGTTTCTGACCGGCGTGTCTCCTGCGGCCGAGCGCACGACGACTTTTCCGGAAAAAGGAACGGGCAGACCTCTTCCCCGCTCCGCCTGCTGGTCATTTCCACCGGTAACCTGGAATTTCATGCTGTTCAGCAACAAACACATCTCGCTCTGAAGTACCGGCAAGACCGGGACCTTTTTTTTATTCCCCTGAATGTCTCCGATGATTGTCTTGTTCAGGTAGATCTCGGCCAGCATCACTTCTTTGATGGCCTGGAGGTAACTCGTGAGCGCCAGATAGGCATCACCGCCCGCGAGCGCCGTTGAGGCGGCATCGTGGTAGACCCCCGCAGATGCCGTCGCCGCGTTGAGGACTTCCTCGAACTTCTCCTCGACCTCCAGCTTGGAAATGTAGGCATAGGCGTAGAGCACCTTGTTGTCTTCATCAAACCAACGGTCGATCGGGACGTTCTCCAGGGTGCCCGTAGCGATCTGGTCCGTGGTCGATGAAAACGCTTCGGTAATCGACGCTTGCTCTGCCGATGTTTTCTCCTCGATCTTGGAGACGACCTTATTGTTCACCACAACGCGGATCTGCTGAAGGATCTGCCCCCGGGCACGTCCGGAGGCTGCGGCCCAGTCCGCATCGATGTCGTCGCTTGATCGAGCGCTCCCGATCCCCTGGTAGAACCCGGGGCGGGCAGGAAGATCAGGGAGATGACGGGCCCACGCAGGCACTTCCTGAGCATACAGGAAGGGGGCAACGATCAGAAGGAGCGCGAGAACACTGACGGTTTTCATTGAGCAATCGTGGATGCAAGCATGGTGATGGCGTCATAGATGTCCTGGTCGCGGCATTCTTCGCAAACCACCTCACGCCCCTTCAGGACTTTTCCGGTCGTGACCGATATAAGGCGGGCCGAAAGCACCAGACTTGTCCCGAGCTTCCCAATGCTACCCAGAAGCACGATGTCCGCCTTGGAGATCTTGCCGACTTCTACCCCCTCTTCTTCGGTCAGGCCGCTGAGTTGGAATTTCTGTTCGTTCACGATCTTTTCGATCTGCCGCCGTTCCACCACTGTGATGTATTCGATGTTGGCGAGTGAGTTCGCAAGCGAATTCACGCAGACGTCCGCAACTTCATCCGAGATGCCTTTTCCTTCGAACCCGAGAATGGCGATCTTGACCGGCACGCCGGGTTTGAGGGCAGGTTCTTTGGCCCCCCGCGGCCGGATCCGCCCGCCGAGCGAGGGCATGGAAGCCGAGGAGATCGTCACGTCCTCTTTGAACGTCAGTTGCCAGACAGCAAGCATGCCGTTGTTCGAGCCGGCAGCCATCCAGGCGTTGTCTTCCGAAACGGTGAGGACGACCGGTTTTTCCTGCACTGTCACACTGCTTCCCACTTCTCCCTTTCGAAGATCAATGAGCGTGATGCTGTTGTCCTCGTCATTGGTTACGCTCAGGTGATCATTCCCCGGGCCGAGCACCATCCGTTCGACCGCCCAGTTCGTCTTGACGCGTTTGAGCTCCGCCCCGGAGTTCCAGTCATAGGCGACGATCATATAGTTCCTCATCAGATCCTGCCCGCCCATGACCCCTCCCGAGGGCAACGCGACTTCCTCCAGCCCGGCCGCAAAGACGTTCGCGGCGCGGTTCGTTGCCGCAGCATGGACCACGGTAGTTGAGCCATGAAGCTCGCCGCCGGCGAGCGCGAGCTCGCGGATCAGCTTCAGCGTCACGGGGTTCCATGAGACGACCTGGCCGTACTTGCGGACGGCGACGATCTGCTGGCCGAGGCGATCAAACCCCAGGAAAAGAACGTCATCCAGTTTGTCATGGACATCCATCGTCCCGGCCGGCATCATGGCTTG
>JAGDMJ010000232.1 GCA_017860555.1 Bacteroidota bacterium | reverse complement strand
ATCGTCTTTCCGATGTTTCGCTCCAATTCAGGGTTCTCCGACGTCCGGATGACTACCGTGTTGTCGCCCGGAAGTACGATGTCTCCACCCGTGTATGTGATCACTTGCGGCTTCACGTTCGCGCCGCTGGCAGAAGGGGATGTGTCCACATGCGCAATGAACCCGATCCTTGGTACCTTCCCGTAGGCCGGGTGGTCGCGCGGAATATTGGCGGGCACCGTGGCCATAACATATCCGTACTTGTTGATGGCGGCGTCCTGCAAGCCGAGTTCTTTCAATTCCCTGACAAGGAGATTCAGCAGGTCGAACTGCTTCTTCGTGCTCGGATAGTCCTCCGCGTCATCTTTGGACTGAGTGTCGATCTTGGCATAACGGATAAACCGATCCAGCGCTGATTCGTGCATAAGCGTCCTCACATGGTGGTACGAGCCTAGGGTGTATGAGGGGAGAGAGACATTCAAAGCAAGATAAGAAGAAGGACGGAAAAAAGCAGGTAAAAAGAGCTCTTCCCGCTCACGAAGGGCGTCGGCCTGCCGGAAGGGGCACCTCCTCCGGATCTCCTCGAAGCCTGCAGCAGCAGAACCGACTCCCCGGAAGGGTCCCTATCCCTCTTCAGAGCGAGGCCGAGGGGTTGACATTTTGCGCCGATTCCTTACCTTACGTACCGAATTCTCTGGCGACATGTACCTTTTCGATTGAAATCCGTTGTTTCTCCGATGAGATGGCGCCTCCCTTCAGTTCTTGTCCTGATTCTTGTTATCCAGGTTTCGCCGCCTCTCCTAGAGGCGCAGGAAAGGGAATCCGGCAATGACACTTCCGCGGTACCCCGGGGGGCGCTCCGGCTGGCCACGGAGCTGGTCTCTTTCGCACCCACTGCGCTGGGCGACTCTTCAATAGCTTTCCTTACTGTGCACAATGACTCGCTGCGCCCGGTCACAGTGACAGCGGTGCAGGGAGCGAACGAATCCTTTTACGCTGACCAGGCCGTGCCCTTTCAAGTCCAGGCGGGCGCGAGTGCCGGGATCCGCCTGGTGTACAGTCCCCGACATTTCGGGAGGACGTTCGATACGCTTCTGATAGTCACGGACATCGGTGACAGCAAAATGGTTTTGCGCGGGCGATCGCCGTATCCGATTGTAGAGACGGACAAAGAGACCGTTGATTTTGATACTGTCGCGCGGGGCACGATCTCGGAACAGACTATTGTCCTCAGCAACCCATCGATCAACACCCTGACGATTGACTCCATTTCGACTCGCACTCCTGTCTTCCATGCGTTGATCACGCAAGCCGCGGTGCCCCATTCGGACTCCGTGGCAATCACGATTGTATTCTCGCCGGTGCTCTCGGGATCGTTCGTGGACACATTGGTCATTGAAAGCAACGCCCGCGAACGACGGGTCGAAATCCCGCTCCTTGGCGTGAGTCCTCCTCCAGTTCTTTCGGTGTCCATGCAGGAGGTTCGATTCGGACAGGTTTCGATCACGGATTCCGCCATGGGCCGGATACCCGTAGTTGATGCCTCGATCTCCACCCTCACCCTTCAATCCATAACGACCGGTGGATCCGAATTCAGCGTTCGTGCAGGGCCAGCGCCTTCGGTCGTCCACGGAAACGACTCGGCATATCTCCCTGTGCTCTTTCGGCCCCGGACCTTCGGGGAGTTTGTCGATACGCTGATTATAGAGTCCGATGGTGGATCGGCCCGGATTCCGCTCCGGGGGAAATCTCCGTATCCAATTCTGATGACCAACGCCGATACGGTGGCGTTTGGAGATGTGCGCAAGGGGTCTGCGTCACGGCGTTCAATCATCATCAAAAACCCATCGATCAATGTCCTCCGGCTGGATTCCGTGTATACCAGGACGAAATGGTTCACAGCGCGGGTTCGAAAGACATCCGTGCACGCCACCGACTCTCTTGCACTGGACGCAATTTTCGTCCCGGATCGCTTCCGGAGTTTTTCGGACACGATCGTCATCGTTGGCAATTCCCTGAATCGACGTGTGGAAATCCCGGTCCGCGGCGTATCGCCTCTTCCTCTGCCGGAAGTGGCAATTCCTTCGCTGGAATTGGAACCGGTATCGCTTGGCGACACATGCTTCGGCGAGTTCGTCGTGCATAACAGGAGCGCCATCAATGACCTGACCGTTGGAGGGGTCAGCAAGCGATCGCAAGTCTTTGCCATGGCGTCACGGCTTCCGGTCGTTGTCGCCTGTCGCGACAGCGTCTCCTTGCGCGTTCGGTTCACGGTGAGCGAAGCGGCGCGCAGCGGCTACGGACTCCACGCCGATACCCTACAGATCGAGTCGGATGGGGGAGGGATGCGAGTAGCTGTCACGGGCAGCTCTCCGTATCCGTCCATCGCGTCGGCATCGGACAAATTGGATTTCGGGAGCGTCCAGAAGGGAGAAAAGGCCACCGTCCAGCTCTGGCTGACAAACCCCTCGCTGAACACTTTGAGAATCGACTCCGTTGCGGTTCGTTTCAGAGACGTGTTCGCTGTAACCGGCATGGAATTTCCCGGGAGCATCAGGAAAGGAAGAGCGCACAGCTTGACTGTGGCCTTCGCTCCCGATAGCGACAATGTCTTTGTGGACACAATAAGGATATTCAGCAACGCGCCGGGGCCACCGTTGAACATCGCTATTACAGGACGGTGCTATGCTGCCAGTGGTCCCCGGGCGATGGGGGTGGGCATCCCGACGGAGTTTTGTCTTTTCAAGAACTACCCGAATCCTTTCAAGGGCACGACGACGATCAAGTTCGGACTTCCACATCCCAACAGTGTTTCCCTTGCTGTTTTCAACACGCTTGGCCAGCTTGTTGTAGAGCTCGCGAACGGCTACCACGAGGCGGGCTACCATACGGTGACCTTCAGTTCCACCGGTCTCTCAAGCGGTTTGTATTTCTACCGGTTCCAGTCGGGCGAATTTGTGGACACGAAAAAACTCGTGGTGTTGAGATAGAATCGCCGTGCGGTTGTTCCCGACGACTCTTGCCCTCGATCTGCGAACGGGGGAAGCAATATGCACGGGGTCGGAAATGCGTGCCGCCGGATCCTGGGCCCCAGTTCATTCCCTGCTTGTATGCTGCTGACCTACTGGCATCTCCGGAACGAACTCCTACGGTCTGCTGTTCATGTGACCAGGAATTGACCGGAGGATGTCCATGAAGTTACTTTTTGGCATCACCCTTTTGCTGACCGCGGCGGTTTTCGGTCTCGGACAGGGGAAAAGGGGGGAAAATACGAGGGGCTCGGGCGACGTGGAACATGGGAAATACATCGTTCAGAACGTCGCGCAGTGTATCCAGTGCCACACGCCGCGCGATGAGAAGGGCGCGTTGCTCATGTCGCGGCTGATGACCGGTGCTCCCATTCCTTTCCGGTCTCCGTTTCCTGACGAAGAGTGGGCGTTTGAGGCTCCACGCATTTCGGGAATGCCCGGGTATTCGGAAGAGGACGGGGTTCGGCTCCTCACCCAGGGGATTGCCCGAAGCGGACAACGTCCGCGCCCACCCATGCCCAGGTTCGGAATGACGGAACAGGATGCCCGCGATGTTGTTGCCTATCTGAAGTCGATCGAGTAGGGGGGAAGGGTCAGGATGGCACGCGTTCCCTGCGCAGCGACTGGACCCACGTCCGGAGCCACAGTGTCATCGCCATCAGCGTTGCCCCTGAGAGATCGAGGACCACATCGGTAATCCGTGGATGCCTTCCTCTGACGAAAATCTGGTGCACTTCGTCGACAATTCCAAAGGTCAGGCAAAGCAGGACGCTCAGCGCAAGGCTCCACTGCGCAACAAAAGGGGAGACCTGCTGATGGCGAAGCGCGCGATTGAGGAAGAAGCAGAGGATAAAGAAGAAGAGGACATGGACGATCTTCGGTGCCCAGGACTGTTCGACACCGAAGCGTCCAAAGAATTCGGTCGGCATCGCGGAGCTGGCAAAAATCACCCCCACCCACGCAACGGCCGGGAACTGATACCGCAGGAACCTATTCATCGATCCTTCGCCTCAAATGAGATTTGCCTGGTAAGCTAATCAACTGTCCCCGGATGTCGTGTGACACGCGGCACACCTGCCACCCGCTTCGATGCTGGGTGTCAGAAATTCCTACCATCTCCACGAAAAGAAGTGTATATTTCATTGTACCGATTTTTCCCCGGAAATCCAAAATGAAAGGGACCCCCATGGCTCTTCCAGGCTATGCCTTCTTCGACGGGAAAATCGTTCCCTATTCGGAAGCGAAGGTAGGTATCCTCACTCATGGTCTCAATTATGGGACCGCCGTGTTCGGCGGCATTCGCGGTTACTGGAATGACGATGAAGGTGAATTGTTTGTATTCCGGCCGGTCGATCATTATCGTCGTTTTCTGCAATCCGCGAGCCTCCTCCGGATGAGTTTTCCATATTCGCCGGAAGAGCTCGTCGAAGGAACCATTGCACTCTGCCAGACGGAAGAATTCAAAACGGATTGCTACATTCGTCCGCTGGCGTTTTACGCCGATGAGATTATCGGGGTGCGGCTGCACAACCTGACGCCTCGGCTGGCCATTGTGTCACTGCCGTTCGGGAGGTACGTGGAGAACGAGCAGAACGCCCATTGCACGATTTCCTCCTGGAGGCGGGTGGATGACAATTCGATCCCGGCAAGGGGAAAGATTGCGGGTGCCTACGTGAATTCCGCCCTCGCGAAGTCCGACGCCCAGCTTTCGGGTTTTGATGAAGCGATCGTGTTGAGCGAGGATGGCCATGTGTCCGAAGGGTCGGCGGAGAACATATTTCTCATCCGGAACGGCGTGGCGATCACTCCTCCGGTGTCGGACAATATTCTGGAGGGCATCACGCGTCGGACGATTATGCTGCTGTTGAAGGACGAGCTGGGTATTGACGTTGTGGAACGCCAGGTGGACAGGACGGAGCTTTTCCTGGCCGATGAGGTCTTCTTCTCGGGAACGGGTGTCCAGCTGAGCGCGGTAACGAAAATCGACCACCGGCTGATCGGATCGGGGGCGATGGGGCCTGTCGTGAAACAGCTCCGGGAGATCTACTTCAACGTCGTTCGGGGACGTGTGGTGAAGTACCGGCACTGGTGCATGCCGGTGTATCACCGTGGAGGGAACGGGACTTCCCTCGGGCATCTTGAGTCTGCGGGGACGGCTCGAAACAAAGGTTAGTTATTCTCCCGCAGGCGCGCGAGTTGCGGGGCAGGGGCACACATGGGTGTGCCCTTTTTTTTGCTCGCCCATCGGGCCAGGCCTCCCCAGGGCCTGGGCAATGCGGGGCCTGGCTTTTTTTTTGAGGGGCATCGTAAAATCGACCTTCTCCCTGTATTACATATAACAGGGTGTTTCACTCAAGAACGGAGGTCGCAATGCGAAACAGGGCCAGACGAAAAGCCTGCCTCGAGGCCACCGGGACGGACCTGCATGTCTACAACCGTGGCGTCAATCGGAGCACACTCTTCTTCAGGGAGGACGACTATCGGAGTTTTCTTGATCTTCTCTCTATTACGCTTGAGGGGTCCGGCATCATCATCCTTGTCCATACTCTTATGCCAAACCACTTTCACCTGGTCGTGAGGCAAGATCACCCGTATGACATCTCTTCGTTCATGAAGCGCGTTTGCGAACGTCATGCAATAAAAATCAACAATGCAAGAAGCAGGACCGGTCATCTGTTCCAGGGACGGTTCAAGATCAGCCGAATCATTCACCCGGGCTCTCTCCTCCAGCTCTCCCATTACATTCACTTCAACGCTGTGGTTGCCAGACTGGCGAAAAATCCCCTCGACTGGGCTTTCAGCAGCTGCCAGGATTATGCGGGCCATTCGAGATCCGGACTTGTTACCGTTCA
>JAGDMJ010000231.1 GCA_017860555.1 Bacteroidota bacterium | reverse complement strand
TTGTGTCCACCGCACAGCGGACGAGTCCAGATCCCGGGACGCATGCCGAGTTGCTTGATTCGCTCGGCCAGCGTCTCCATGTTGCCAAACCGTTTGTCCGCTTCGGCCATGGTGTCTCCCCAGCAACAATCGTCAGGAGAAACAGGTGATCGCCGATACCAGCCGGAATCCACCACGGAAAATGGGCGGTTCGACAACCCTTCGGCCATTGGGGCCATTAACGCGGTATGTTCGAGGATCAGTTTCTCGGAATTACGCCCGTACGTGAAATACCAGTCATTGATTCCGTACACGGGCTGAGAGGGCATCCGGGCCTTGTCGCACATCATGGAGACAAAGCGCCTGGTGGCCTGAAACGGGGATTCTCCCGGGGAACTCGTTGTGACGACGATTTCGGCGGCGAGGAGCTTTCTATCGCCAAGCTGAACACCGTTCCCTCCGGACTGCGTGTTCAGGGTCAGGTTCAGGCCACCGTCCTGAACCCACCAGTGACACATGGACCCGCTTCCTGTCTTTACACCGAAGCCCGATGTGGTTCCCCCGCTGAATTCCATAAAGTACCAGGGGAGAATCTCCGCATCGATCGGCGCGTGCCATGATGCGTCACCGTAGGTCCGTTCCCATTGATCGTTCAGAATCCGTGTGAAGCCTCTGCTTTCGGCTTTCCAGCGGAGCGTCACTTCGCTGAGGCGCACGCCGGGCGCTTCCACCTCGACGGCGAGAGTAGATGGCCTTTCCAGAACATCAACCGTGACAGCATCGTAGGTCCAGCGGGATTGGCCATCGGGACGAAGATGGATTGCGTTGTTGTTGACGATCGCAGCGACTTCATCAGGAAGTCTCATCAGGTGGCTCTTTTGTGAGGGTGTTTGGGAAGACAGTGGCTTGCTGACCAGAAGTGAAGCGACAGATATGGCGCCGGCACGAAGGAAATGTCTTCGATCCATTCGGTGCTCCTTCCAGGGGACTTGAGCAGGTTCAGTTGTGGTTGTCAGGAACAGGATTCGGAGCGGTCGACCTTCAAGCTTACGATCAAGCCCGGAACGCCCTCGGATGACGACGTACGCGTATGGAATATACCGCAAAGAGGCGGGAAGTACAAGGCGATCGGGGAAGACAGACTGCACCTCTCCGGGTGTAATCCCGCATTCAGTTTGTCTCAGTGGACATTCCCCAGAATGCTGGCGTTCCTTTGGTTCTTCTTTGTGCATCTCGTCGTCCAGAGATGTTTTTTTCCCCAGGACCTATCTTGGGCCCCGCAGAGGTCCCGAACAAGAGAGTTTCGGGACGACAGGTCGGCCGGGCTTATCAGGAGACTGTCATCCTGATATACTTCTTGTGCCTTGTGTGCCCCACCTCTGTGCATTTTGTGTTCTACCCACTGTATCGCAATTGACAATCCCTGTGTATGAGCGTACCTTGTACAGATTCGGAAAGCCAGGAACAACAATATTGGAGAAAAGAGTCCAGATGTCTGATGCCCGGCGGCCCAAGATCGGCCTGGTTGTATTATCGTTCATTGCCTTCATCGCACTGGGGATGCCGGACGGACTACTGGGAGTGGCCTGGCCTTCGATCCGAGCGAGTTTTTCGCTCCCGTTGGATGCTGTTGGGTTTTTACTCCTGGCATCTGTGGCGGGATACCTGACTTCCAGTTTTCTGAGTGGTCCGTTGATCACACGACTGGGAGTTGGGAAGATACTGGCGGCAAGCTGTGCCTTGACCGGTGCGGGACTGATCGGCTACACTCTGGTACCGTTCTGGTGGATGATGGTTACACTCGGTGTGCTGGCCGGCCTGGGAGCGGGCGCGATTGATTCCGGCCTCAACGCGTATGCTGCGGCTCACTTCAGCGAAGGATTGATGCAGTGGCTGCACGCGAGTTATGGGATCGGCGTGACGCTTGGCCCATTTCTCATGACCACAGCGTTGACGGTGCTGCATTCATGGCGGGTAGGTTATGGCATTGTGGGAATCTTTCAGCTCGTTCTGGCGGCCGCCTTTGTGATGACGTTGCCGGTATGGCATCATCGTGGAGCCCAGGCAGACGTCACCAAGCCGAAGCGCCTCACTGATTACAGAACGCCGTTGAGTGAAACGGTGCGCCATCCCGGGGCATGGTTGAGCATGGCGCTGTTTTTCCTGTACACTGGGGGTGAAGTTGTGCTGGGGACCTGGACGTATACGCTGTTCGTTGAGTCGCGAGGGATCAGCCCGGAAATGGCTGGCCTTGCGACCGGAAGCTACTGGGGGACATTCACAGTGGGTCGAATAGTGGCGGGCCTGATTGCGAGGCGGGTGGGAGTGAATCTCCTTGTGACGGGCGGCCTGGTGGCAGCCTTGCTGGGTTCTTTGTTGCTCTGGTGGAACCCGGCCAACGCGACGAACCTGATAGCCGTCGCATGGACAGGCTTTGCCATCGCTCCTCTCTTTCCGGCACTCATGTCAGGAACCGGTCAACGGGTGGGGATCCACTTTGCTGCCAATACTATTGGGATGCAGATGGCGGCCGGGAGCCTGGGGGTCGCCATAATCCCAAGTCTGGTAGGAATCCTGGCACGCCGGGTTTCGTTGGAGGCTATACCGGTCTCGTTAGTGCTGCTGTTCGTCGGATTGATAGTCCTACAGAAACTGGCTCTCAAGCACGGGGCGAAACCCTAGCCTGCAATTCTAGACTCAAATCAGTGCTCTCAGCATGAATCGGTAGAAGAAACAGCAGTCCGTTATCTCAGACTGCATTTTCCCTTGAGAAGATACGAAGCTAGATCAGGGGACTACAAGCCTTCCGGGAGGAAACTGCTCGTCACTGCTTCGGGCCGACTCCACGCAACAGCCCCTGCGTGCCGACGGAGAGACACGCAGTGACAGTCGAAGGATTCCTCAGGCATCCCCGGCAACTGCTCAGAGACCTCCCCAATTCACGATCGGGAAGACCGGCATGAAACCGCCTCGTTTGATGAAATTCAGCAGCCCGATCTGAATTCCTTTCATTGAGCCTGCGCTATTGACCAGGCTGAACTGTACTCCATTGACATGGTCGGCATAACTATAGATGCCGCTCATCTGCAGCCCCTTGAACGATCCATCGGTTATGCTGACGAAATTGGCCTGCCACCCGGTGAAGTCCCTGTTCACGAGCCCGACGCCGCCCCATTGCACGCCCGAGAAAGTGCCGGTTGTCTTGGTTACCAGCCCCCAGTCAAAACCATTCATGTTTGCATTGACTCCGTATATCAGACTGAGCCTGAGACCTGAGACAGACTGATTTTCCGGGACGATTTGGACAGGGTTGAACAGTGAAAGCTGGACCGGGTTACTCTGAGCAAGGGCTGACGCTCTGGAAATGAAAATGCCGCACAGAGCAAGAACCAATGCAGTACCCCATCTCATGAGCGACTCCTTGAAATGTGAGAGAAGATATCTTCGTACACTGCCGATACGGTAGGAAATCCTGAAAAGAAATGCAACATGCAACCGAAGCTCTTCCACATGGGGCGGCAATGTCAGAGACCAAAATCAACCCCTCATTCCTTCAGGATCGACCCGGCATCTGTTGCACTTCATCGGCCGCTGAGTTATATTCCGTCCGAGCGATCAGTCGTGTATCGGGTTCGACTCGTACACCCCACCACATCAAGGAGTGAGCGCGATGGCCAAAATTTCCTGGCGTGATGAGCTCTGGCGGTTCTATGAAGGGGTATTCGGAAAGAACTACCGCAACTTCATCCACAAGTTCTCGAATAAGGAGAGCGAAGTTGTCGTTTCGTTTCATGTGAAAGGCAACGAACTGGTTGTCATTGCGAGCCCCTCCATCCTCCGTGTGATTAAACACGAAGGTGCGTCAAAGGATCATCCACAGGAGCTTCACAATTCCGGGTTTTCCAGGAAGGATCTGAAGGCCATTGCTCCCTTGATCAAGCAAGCCGAGTTGCGATAGGGGACTGGCATCCCTGTATTGCGCCCGGATTTTCATGCCGAGATGCTTCTCGTCATCACCTATTCCGAAGGGCAAGAATATCCTCTCAGTACTCCCGTTTGACCTCGCCGAACTTCGTCGGCTTCCCCCAGTAATCCCCGCCATTCTTCACCCAGTTCACCGCGGCGGTCATGATATCTTCAAGTGTGTCGTGGTAGCTGCCAAACCGCTTGACGCAGAAGCCATCGTTGATGATCAGGGACTGCCTGGGTTCATCACCGACAAGCAGGGGTTTTTTCCCCAGCATCTTCCCGAGATCGCGCGCAATTTCGCGGACGGAGTATACTGGCCCCGACACGTTCAGTATGGAAGGGGGATTGGAACAGATCTCGAGGGCGCGAATGGCGCGGTCGTTCGCGTCTCGTTGGGAAACAAGGTTCACGTAAGGAATGGAAAGCGAGATCTCTTTTCCTTCAAGGATGTATCTCACAAGGTCCACGATCACGCCGTATGCGAGGTGTTGGGCGTACGTTAACCTGTAGAAGCAGCAACTCTGCTCTGGGTGGTTTCTGGCCGTAATGGCAAACGCGCTTTCCCTGGCCACGATGCTCCAGCCATAGATGCCCTTCGGGTCGAGCTCGTCCCCTTCCTTTGAACCACCCGACTCGATCGTTGTAAAGGCATACGGGTTCGCGGAGGAAAAGACGACAACCCGGGAGTTCGTGTACTTCTCCCCCACCTGATATGGCAGGATACAATTGATATGGACGGCTTTGTCCCAGTTGCTGGAGGAGCCGAACTTGAAGCCTGGCATGTAGATCACATTCTCCGCCTCGGGCAGACCGCCAAGAAATTTCGTATCGGTCAGCTCCCCCTTGAGCACCTTCACTCCGAGATCCGAAAACAACTCCGCCGTCTTTTCCGCGGGGTTGCTGAACGTTGAAGCAACGGAAACCGTTCGCTTGATGCCGGCAATGGCATCTGCTCGCATGATCATCTCGGTCAGCTCCGGTCCCATCTTGCCACTCCCGCCAAGCACCAGGATGTCCCCTATCACGTTCCTGACGCATTCTATCACGCCATCGGTGGGAGTGCTCATGAACTCCCGTAGCTGTCTGCTGTTTGTTACCTCTGCGATGTTCACGCCGTTATCCCTAACTCTCGTTTCATGTGATTCAAATGTTCCGACAGAAAAGTCCTGTCGCTGATCGCGTGGTGGAAGCAGTATGCCTTTTCGATCTCGTCAGCCAGCCCTTTCCTTCCATTCTCATGAAAACAATACGGTCCCGGCAGGAGCCCAAGCGAGAAGAGCCTGCATTTCACGCCCCACACGGAGTTCGCAAAGTTGTACCTTGCATCGAAAAGGGCTCCGTTGCACATGTTCACAATGTGCGCAAGCTCCTTCTCGGGTATCTCCAGCGGCCATTCCTTTCCCTCTTTTGTGCCAAGTACAGCTCCCGCCCATCGCACTGCCGAATGCGTATCCGTTGCAAAATGCCCCAGTAGGCCTCCCGAATATCCGACCTTCACGGTCTCCGAGCCTACGCGAAATGGGAAGACACCCCCGAGATCCGAGACGATCCTGTCGTCGTTCCCCGTGACAAGCACAAGTTCGTCCTTCCGTTTGCAGTTAGCTGCCGCTTCCAGCATCACCTGGGCGCGGTAGGTATTGAACGGCGCCGACTTAGCGCCGTAGGCTACCGTGAAGATCTTTTCCCAGAGTCTGTAGTCAAAATCCCGGCTCCCCGGGATCGCCTTCTGCAGCTCGAAGCCAAAGACCGGTATGACGCTTGCTACGTCCTTGAAGATCTGCACGACCTCGGCGTCCCCTTTCTTGGTGAAAGCCGTCGGGGCGAGCATGACGAGGTCAAATCCGTGCTTTGCCGAAAGTTCTGCCTGCTTCATGTACTGCTTTCCGCTCACCGCCGACATCAGGAACATGTCGCTCCC
>JAGDMJ010000230.1 GCA_017860555.1 Bacteroidota bacterium | reverse complement strand
ACATCCGGATCGAAGCACGCTATATTCAAACACAATCCCCTGCTAACAGTCTGCTAACGCAGCCGTCACGAGTGGCGGAGAAATCCCTTCATTCGAACTGCTTTCGGCCGGTTTTGGCGATGCACACGACTTCCTAAACCGCGGGGGGTTCGTATTGAAATTGTTCTTCGCGGATTTGTCAGCTTAGTGCTAACAGATCTCTGCAAACTGCTAACACTCCTTCCGTGGGCGGGATGAGGGTGGGAGTCGAGCGGAGTGCAACTATGCCCTCGGCTTGTCTTACCGGAAGCTGATGGAATGTTGCTGCATTCCCGCGACTTTGTTCCCCATTGTCGTACGCTCTCAGAAGCACTCTCAAGGTTGCAGCCCGGAGCTATCCCCAAAGACGCGGGAACGCCGCTGCCCCCCAGCAATCTGACTGAGATCTCTACTTCTCTGCGGGTTTGACAGTCCTGCTCCCCTTCGCTATATTCATCGCAAGCTATCCTTCCGGAGCCCGCACGTTTCTTTCTTCCACGGAGATCGGACTCTCACCGACTTAGCCCCGAGATGATCGGCATGATGGTCGGGCAAACAGTCTCCCATTACAGGATCCTCGAACGTCTCGACGCTGAAGGTATGGGGTCGTGTACCGGGCGGAAGACATCACGCTCAAGCGCACCGGTGTGTTGAAGCCAATTCCTTATCACACTGCAACAAACAAGTTGAAAGTCAGGGAGGGCAATCATGCGTAATCATTTGGCCCTAATGATGTGTGTCGTCCTTGTCCCGCTTTCGCTTCATTCGCAGGGCACCCGTTTGCTCCGCGGACCGGCCGTGAGTGACAAGTATGTCGCGTTCTCTTATGCCAACGATCTCTGGATCGTCGATCGCACTGGGGGGGAGGCGAGAAGATTGACAAGCTTCCCTGGCACTGAAAGTGACCCACACTTTTCGATGGACGGAAGACTTGTTGCATTTACTGGCTTCTACGCGGGGAACCGCGATGTGTATGTCATTGAAGCCAAAGGAGGAGAGCCCAAGCGCCTTACATGGCATCCAGCAGGCGATTACGTGTGCGACTGGCTCCCGGACGGCACACGGATTCTGATTGCGTCGAATCGAGCTAGCGCGCCTGTAGGCCTTCCACAATTTTGGACCCTCCCGGTCGACGGCGGGCTCCCTGAGAGGGTTCCCATTCGATCTGGCCTGCGCGCATCGTATTCGTCGGATGGGAAATCGCTTGCATACGAAGATGTGCGCACGCAGGCGGAGTGGAAATGGTACCGGGGCGGCCAGGCCAAACCGATCCGCATTGTCTCATTCCCGGATCTCAATCAAACCGATGTGCCCGGCCCGGTATGCGTCAACACGTATCCTGTCTTTATCGGTGAGAAGCTGTATTTCCTGTCGGACCGGACAGGAACGTTCAACGTTTTCGAATACGACAAGACCGCGAACGTTGTTCGGCAATTGACGCCCTACAAGGACGCCGACGTAAAATCAGTCGCTGCAGGAGGTGGAATCCTCGTCTATGAGCAGGGCGGGATTCTTCACACATTGGATCCCAAGAGCGGTGCAGACAAGGAGCTCACGATAACGGTGCGCGGGGACTTTCCCTGGGCAATGCCGCAATGGAAAGAAGTAACCAAGGAGATTGCTGCCGCGTCTCTTTCGCCGACCGGGGCTCGTGCACTGTTTGAAGCCCGGGGAGAAATCTTCACTGTCCCTGCGGAAAAAGGAGATGTTCGTAACCTCACCCACTCCCCGGGCGCGGCCGACCGGACCCCCGTATGGTCGCCCGACGGGCAGAAAGTTGCGTGGTTCTCAGATCAGAGCGGAGAATACCGGCTTGTAATCTCAGATCAGGATGGCCTCCGGCCGGCAAAGGAGATCACCCTGGACCATCCCACATTCTTCTTTGACCTTGCGTGGTCACCCGACTCCAAACAACTGGCATTGACAGACGCGGGCCGGAATCTCTTGATCGTGAATACCGAGAGAGGAACAAGCCGTTCCATTGACACAGACCGTATGGCACATCCCGAGCGGACGATGGTGCCGGTGTGGTCTCCCGATTCGCGTTGGATCGCCTATGCCAAACAGATGCCGAACCTCTACCGCGGCATCATGGTCTATTCACTCGAGCGGAATGAGTCATACCAGATCACAGACGGACTCTCAGATGTAGTCTCGCCGGCCTGGGACAAGGGGGGAAAGTACCTCTACTTCCTGGCCAGCACGGATATTGCTCTCCAAACCGGATGGCTTGATCTTAGCGTTCTCGAACGGCCGATCCGCCGCGGGGTCTACTTCGCTGTCCTTGCGAAGGATACCGCCTCTCCGCTCTTGCCTGAAAGCGATGAAGAAAAGCCGGCCGCCAAGGAGGAGAAGAAGGATACGAAAGAGACAAAGAAGGGAGCTGATTCCGCGAACGTAAGAATCGATTTTGAGAACATTGGCAACCGGATCCTGTCTCTCCCGTTACCCCTTCGTAACTATACAGGAATCAACTGTGGTCAGGAGGGAATTGTATTCGTGGAAGAATCGGGCCTTCCGTTCTATCCGGAAAAAACGGGGCAGCAGACTGTCACGATTCGCCGCTGGGATATGAAAAAGCGGAAAGACACGACATTTCTGAGCAACATACGTCGGTTTGCAGTGTCGTTCAATGGAGCTAAAGTCTTGTACCGTCAGGGAGACGACTGGTTCATCGCGGGTTCCGAAACGGAGCCGAAATCGGGCGAGGGCAAACTGAAGGTCGATCTGCAAATGCGGATGGATCCGGCGGCGGAATGGCGGCAAATCTACCGTGAGGCGTGGCGGTTCCATCGGGACTTTTTCTACGTACCCAACTATCATGGTGTTGATTGGAATGCCGTGTACGACATGTATGCTCAATACCTTCCCTTTGTGCGCCATCGCGAAGACTTGAATCATGTTCTGAATCTCATGGGAGGCGAGCTTGGGGTCGGTCATCACTTTGTTGGCGGTGGGGATATATTGACAGAAATCAAATCGACCCCGGTGGGGTTGTTAGGTGCAGATTTTGTAGTTGAAAACAAGATGTATCGCATTAAGCGTATCTATACTGGAGAGAATTGGAACCCTGAACTCCGCGCTCCGCTGGCGGCTCCGGGTGTCAACGTGCACGAAGGAGATTATCTGATTGCCGTCAGCGGAGCGGAGTTGGTTCCGCCCGCGACCCCTGAAACCGCTCTCGAGGGTCTTGCGGGAAAGCAAGTGACTCTTCTGGTGAATTCACGCGCCTCGAAGGAAGGTGCAAAAAGCATCACGGTTGTCCCCGTTGAGGGTGAATCCGCTCTCAGATCCCGAACATGGGTTGAAGACAACCGAAGGTTAGTGGATAAGCTATCCGGCGGAAAGCTTGCCTATGTCTGGCTGCCGAACACTGCGGAGCAAGGTTACACCTATTTCAACAGATATTACTTCGGACAACAGGACAAGCAAGGCGCAGTGCTTGACGAACGCTTCAACGGTGGAGGATCTATTGCGGATTATATCATCGATATCGTCGCAAGGAAGCTCCGCGGGTACTTCAATAATCCAGTCGGAAAACGCGAGCCGTGGACGGAGCCGCTTGCTGGCATTTGGGGTCCGAAGGTCATGCTGGTTAACGAATATGCCGGCTCAGGCGGCGATATGATGCCGTATATGTTCAGACAGCAGCAGATTGGTCCGCTGGTTGGGAAGAAGACGTGGGGTGGACTCGTCGGGATATGGGATTTCCCGGAACTCATTGATGGCGGATACGTGACGGTGCCTCGAGGCGGGTTCTTCAATCTGCAGGGGGAATGGGATGTCGAGAACAAGGGGATTGCGCCAGACATTGATGTGGCGATCACGCCAAAAGATGTTGCAGCAGGTCGTGACCCGCAACTCGAACGCGGAGTTGAAGAAGCACTGCGATTACTGAAGGAACACCCTGTGAAGCTGCTGAAGGAACCGCCTCCGCCAGTAATGAGACGTCCTCAAGGCGAATGAGTTCGGCGAGTGTGCAGGCATTGTCAGCATCGGAGAGATGGGCGAAAACTGGTGTCTCGACTCCGGAGTTCCTTGAATAGTAGCGGAGCCAGTAAATGGCCAAAGCGTGGAACTTCTGGCGGCTATTCGCCATGGTCATTGTCAAAGTATTTCTGAGACTCGACACTAGCGAAGAGTTGAACCAAGGTCCATACTCTCAAGAATATCTCCACGTACCTCCGCAGACGGGGGAGGGGTGCTGTCTTCAAGGCCTGTGGTTACATAACCTGCTGGTACTCCACCACACCTCTGCTCGACTGCTCTCCATCATTTGCCGTTTCATCCTACGGACTGTTCGACCCGCGGTGTGTCCAGCTGCAGGTGCACTTCGTTTGCCTCCCTTTTGGCCTTCGTTGAGCCTGCCTGCCAACGCTCACGCTCGGATTGCTAACGCGAGATCAGTCATTGCGCCAGGCAACAATTGCGCCGGCCAGCGATGTTGTGGCCTTGCTATTTCGTGTTGACTGAGGGATATTGCGGTCACACGTTGTCTTGGCGCCTGACGGTTTTCCCAGCCGAAGGGCCGCCGCTGCTGGACCCTGATTTATTTCCTCCACACTAGAGCCCACCTCGACGACCCCTCCGGCGGAGTCGCCACCGACAGGCCTCTTGCGAACGATCGACCAGGCTTGCTGCCCAAGATCCAGTGCTGTGCATTCGCCCAGATCGCCGAATCAGATAGGGAGGCGGACACATGAATACCCTGACAGCTTCACGTGTTGCCGTTCTGATACTGCTCTGCTCGCTAATCCTTCCTGGGGGATCGAAACTTGAAGGTCAGCCGACGGGGCAGTCAGATGGACGGGCAGAGAGTCTCTCCGCGTTGAACCAAGCTTGGGACAATTTCGCTGAGGCCTTCGTCGAAACATATTCTCGCCACTTTCCGACCTTCGCCGTTTGGGCCGGAAGACACGAATTCGATGGCCAGTTGCCCGACTGGAGCAACGGCGGCATTCAGAGGACGATCCAAGCCCTTCATGAAGGACACAAGAAGGCTCTGGAATTCACTGCGAAGGAATTGAGCGAACCAAGGAAATTCGAGCGGGACGTCCTTCTCTGGGCGATAGAGAACGACCTCTTTAGTCTAGAGATTGCGGGTTGGCCTCTAAGAAACCCCCACTACTACAAGGACATGCTTGCACCGGCGGTGTATGTGAACCGCGAGTATGCTCCACTCGAGAAGCGACTCCAGGCGTACACCCGGTACGCAAGGAACATTCCCCCTGCCGTTGAACAGATCCGAACAAATCTCGATCGTCCACTCCCCCGGGTCTACCTTGAAACAGGGATGCAGGTTTATGAGGGGATGGCGACTTTCCTTGAGAAGGATGTTCCGGGCGCATTTACTTCCCTCGCGGAAACCGATTCGTTCAAGGGTTTTCTTATTGCCAACAAGGCGGCGACAAGGGCAATTCGTGAATTGTCTGTGTGGATGAAGGAGAGGGTCCCCTCTGGTACAAGTAACTATGCCGTAGGAGCGCGGCTCTTTCTGGAGATGCTTCGGCAGACTGACCAATACGACATGACCATCGAAGACTTGAAACGGATGGCAGAGCGCGACCTGGAACGTAATCTCACCGCACTTCGTGAGGCTTGTTCGAAGCTCGCTCCAGGCAAACCCATCGCAGAATGCATGGCCCTGATCAACGCAAGGAAACCTCCTGATGGATCGATCGAAGGAGCACGACGTCAACTGGGCTTTCTAAAGGCTTTCTTGCTGGAGCACGATATGGCTAGCATCCCGGGGATGGAAGATGTCATCGTGAAAGAAAGCCCCCCGTACGAGCGCTCTTCGGCTGCTTCCTGCACGTACCCGGGACCACTCGATAATCATCTCCCTACCTTCTTCTATGTGACACCCCCAGACACTTCATGGACT
>JAGDMJ010000229.1 GCA_017860555.1 Bacteroidota bacterium | reverse complement strand
TCCCGGATTACCCCAGGCCCCAGTTCGTGCGTCGTGACTGGATGAACCTGAACGGCCTCTGGCAGTTCGACACCTCGGCGGCTGATGCGCCGGTACCCCGGGGAAAGGACCTTCCCGGGGAGATCCTTGTCCCTTTCCCCATTGAGTCGTCACTCTCCGGAGTGATGAAGCCGGCCGATCATATCTGGTACAGGCGCACGTTCAAGCTTCCCTCGTACTGGATGGGCCGGAGAATGCTGTTGCATTTCGGCGCGGTGGATTGGGAAACGATGGTCTATGTGAATGGGAAAGCGTTCGGGCCACACAAGGGCGGATACGATTCGTTCACGTTCGATATCACCGGCGCGCTCAGGCCTTCAGGCGAACAGGAGTTGATCGTACGGGTGCTCGACCCCACCGACAGCGGTGCACAGCCGGCAGGAAAACAGGTCAGGCAGCCCCAGGGAATCTTCTATACTTCAACGACCGGGATCTGGCAGACGGTCTGGCTGGAGCCGGTGGATGAAATCCACATCACCTCGTTGCGCCTCACTCCGGATCTGGATCATGCTGCGTTGCGCGCTGCGGTTGAGGCTGATCATCCGGGCCAGGTGAAGGTTACTGTGTCGGATGGCCGCCGGGTTGTGGGCGAGGCGAAGGGTGAGGCGGGAAGCATCATCAACGTGCCGGTTCCGGATCCGAAGCTCTGGACCCCTGAGAGTCCGTTCCTCTACACGGTGAAAGTGACGCTGTCTACCGGGGGAAAGCAACGTGATGCGGTGACCAGCTATGCAGGAATGCGAAAGGTCAGCCTCGGCACGGACGCCCACGGAAGAGGGACGATCCTCTTGAACGATAAGCAGGTCTTTCTGATCGGCCCGCTCGATCAGGGCTTCTGGCCGGATGGGCTGTATCGCGCGCCCACGGACGAGGCGCTCCGGTATGACATTGAGATGGAGAAGAAATTCGGTTTCAATATGGTGCGCAAACATGTGAAGGTGGAGCCGGAGCGCTGGTACTACTGGTGCGACAAACTCGGTTTGCTTGTCTGGCAGGACATGCCAAGCCCGAACCCGGACAATTTCAAAGAAGCCCGCACCCCGGAATCCGACCGCCAGTTCGAGATCGAGTTGGAACGGATGGTGAAAGGATTGTACAACCATCCCTCCATCATGATGTGGGTGGTATTCAACGAAGGATGGGGTCAATTCGATACGGAGCGTCTGACGAAGAAGGTCAAGGAGATGGACCCTTCCCGGCTGGTGAACAATGCCAGCGGCTGGACCGACTACCGTGTGGGAGATGTCTCGGACATTCATAGCTATCCGGGGCCCGCTTCTCCCAGCCCTGAAGCCCGGAGGGCCGTGGTGTTGGGAGAATTTGGCGGACTCGGGCTGCCGCTCCCGTCCCACACCTGGACCGATGCCAGCAACTGGGGATACCAGAATCTGAAGACCATCGATGATCTCGGCATGCGGTATGCGGTACTCCTTGAAGGAGTGCATCAACTGGTGCTGGACAGTGGCCTGTGCGCTGCCGTGTATACGCAGACGACCGACGTGGAAACGGAAGTGAACGGGCTCATGACCTATGACCGGAAAGTCGCAAAGCTGAAGCCCTCCCTGGCTACGGACGCGAACTGCGACAGGTTGGTCTCTCCGCCCGGAATTCTCACGCCGTACCGCCTCTTCATCGGGTCGGCCTCCATCCCGTTGGCAACGCGCAAACGTGAGGAGATCCGATACACGACAGACGGGTCCGAGCCCGGCCGGGGGTCCACCCTGTATCAGAGCCCCGTCACTCTGACGAACACCACGACACTGAAGGCGAAGTCGTTCGGGAACAAGGGGCAGAGCAGCAGAGTCATCGAGGCTACGTTCACACGGACGGAGCCGCATGCGGCTGCGCCCGCGGGGAAAAACCTTGTGCGGGGGGCCCGGTACCGGTACTATGAAGGAACATGGCGGCAGCTTCCCCGTTTTGCAGATCTCACACCAAAGTCTTCCGGGACCACCGATAGCCTGGTGACGGGCCGCATCAGGGCCGTGGAAGAAAACTACGCGATCATCTATGATGGCTACCTGAAAATTCCCCGTGACGGCTCCTATCGCTTCTTCCTTCTGTCGGACGACGGTGCCTGCCTGGTGATCAACCGTGACACCGTGGTGAACAATGACGGCATTCATTGGCCTATCGAGAAAACGGGGGAGATCGCGCTGAAGGCGGGGAATCATCCATTTGCGATTTCGTATTTTCAGGGGGCTGGCGGCCAGGCGTTTGGCTTGTCCTATGAAGGGCCGGGCGTTCCGCGACAACCCTTCCCCCCGGACCAACTCTTCCACGAGTGAGATATTTCATGAAACATCTTGTGCTCTTGAGTGCCCTCCTTCTCAGTATGCTCGGCTGCGCAGGAAGCCAATCCGATTTCCGGGGACACGAACCGGCGCTGAGAATCATGACCTACAACATCCGGTATGATAATCCGGGCGACGGCATCAACAGCTGGAGCCAGAGAAAGGAGTTCATCTCCTCGCTCATGTTGTTCCACGGTGCCGACATTGTATGCATCCAGGAAGGGCTGATCCAGCAGGTCCGCTACCTACACGATGTCCTGGAAGGTTTCGACTACTGCGGAGTGGGAAGAGACGATGGCAAAGAGGCCGGTGAATTTTCCGCCATCTTCTATCGCAAGGGAATGTTCGACCTCCTTGCCGACAGCACTCTCTGGCTGTCACCCACGCCATCCCTTCCGAGCAAGGGATGGGATGCCGCGTTGCCGAGGATCGTCACCTGGGCATCCTTCAGATTGAAGTCGGGCGGCCGGTCGTTCTTTGTGTTCAATACCCACTTCGATCATATGGGCGAAATTGCCCGCAGGGAGAGCGCGCGGCTCCTGACCGCACAGATACCGCGCATCGCGGGGATCAGCCCGGCGATCCTTGCCGGGGATTTCAATTCGGGCGAGAAGGACAGTGCCTATCAGATCCTTCTGCGGCCGGTCTCAGGTTCACCGCCGCTGAAGGATTCGTATATTATTTCTCGCCTGCCTCATCATGGTGTCGCCCCTACTTTTTTCGGGTTCGATGCGCGGACACAAGACCCAGGTCAACGGATCGACTATGTGTTCGTGTCCGGCGGCGTGACCGTGATGCGTCATGGGACGCTTACGGACTTTCGCGACGGGCGTTTCCCTTCCGACCATCTGCCCGTTCTCGTCGAACTCAAGCTGCCTGGTTGAAAACCGGACGGGGAACGCCGGCCCTGGGCAGGATTTACGTTGAAATTCCGTCCGTTGTGTGATATATTGACATAACTCCTCGTCCACTCACTTCGTGGCCAACCCGGTCGTACTATGAACGCAATTCTTGAAAATATCGGACTCGTCGGGATTGTTCCCGTCATAGCAATCGAGCATGCTGAAGATGCGGAGCCCCTCGCCCAGGCGCTGGTGGAAGGTGGTTTGCCCTGCGCGGAAGTCACGTTCCGTACCAAAGCGGGGAGGGAAGCCATTTCGCGAATTGCCAAATCCCATCCAACCCTTCTCCTGGGCGCCGGAACCGTACTGACCGTGGAGCAGGTGCAGGCCGCCGTCGACGCAGGCGCGAAGTTCATTGTTTCTCCCGGCCTGAACAGAAAGGTGGTCGAATACTGTCTGGCCAACGACATTCCCATGACACCCGGGGTCCTGACTCCATCGGAGATCGAGGTAGCACTGGAATACGGACTTGAAGTGGTGAAATTTTTCCCCGCAGAAGCAGGAGGCGGGCTTGCATACCTCAAGGCGATCAGCGCTCCTTACAAATCCCTCCGATTCATCCCGACCGGAGGTGTCGACGAATCGAACCTGCTTGCCTACCTGAAATTCCCCAAAGTGCATGCCTGCGGGGGGAGCTGGATGGTGAAACCCGAGATGATCACGAACCATCAGTTTGACGAGATCAAGAAGATCACGTCCGCAGCGGTTGCCGGGATGCTGGGCTTTTCATTGAAACATGTTGGCATCAACGGATCGAGCCCGGAAGAATCGCTGGCCCTTGGAGTGAAGCTTGGCGACATGCTCCACATGAAAGTGGAAGAACGGCCGGGGGCCATGTTCGTCGGCGGGCAGTTCGAGATCACGAAAAGGAAATACCTCGGTGAGCACGGGCACCTGGCGATCGGGACGAATTTTATCAATCGGGCGATCGCTCATCTCGCGCGATGCGGAGTAAACATCCTGCCCGAGACCAGGGCCGAGAAAGATGGCAAGCTTGTCACCGTCTATCTCGACCTGGAAATCGGCGGATTTGCCGTCCACCTGCTTCAGGTCTAAGATCACGTGGAGATCTCACCATGCCGGTTGCGCCAAAAGCCTGTTCCCGTTTCCCCCTGATCATCGCAGTTCTTTTCCTGCTCTTTGCTCCCGATTCTCTCCTCCTTGCGCAGTCATCGGGCAGACGGTCGGCCCCGTATCCGGTCTTGCCTGATGCTCCGGTACGGAACATTATGCTGTTCATCGGGGACGGCATGGGGCTTGCGCATCTTTCGGCCTCGCGCATCAACATGGAAGGGCCCGACGGGTGGTTCGCGATTGAACGCATGCCTGTGACATCCCTTGTCCGGACGAACTCCGCGGATGATGTTGTCACCGAATCGGCGGCAGCCGCAACAGCATATGCCACCGGACACAAGACGAAGAACCGGATGATTTCCATGTCTCCGGACTCCGCAAAACTCAGAACGATCGTGGAAGCCGCACGCGAAAAAGGTCTGGCCACAGGACTCATTACGATGGGTGATAACCTCACCGGAGCGACACCGTCTGCCTTTGCCACGCACGTGCCCGACCGTTCGATGAGCGAAGAAATTGCATCGCAGTATGCCCTTTCCGGGGTTGACATTTTGATTGGCAAGGGGGAGAAGCATTTTCTGCCGGATACCAGCGGAGGAGTGCGGAAGGACAAACGCAACGTTGTCGAAGAGATGAAGCGGAAAGGGTATGCCGTGGTGCGGTCCATTGCCGAGCTTGAAGCAGCGCAGGGGAGAAAAATCCTGGGGTTCATGAGCCTGGAAAACAACAGCGACGACAAGATCGTCGGTGCGACCCGCAAAGCTCTGCAGGTGCTGAGCAAGAACAAAAAAGGCTTCTTCCTGATGGTGGAATGCCCGCTGCCCGATCATGGCGGGCATTCTCACGATTCCAGCGCCATTGTCGCCGGCATTCAGCAGCTTGATCGTGCCGTGGAAGTTGCGCTGGAGTATGCCCGGAAAGACAAACAGACGCTGGTTCTTGTGACTGCGGACCATGAGACCGGAGGCCTTGCCCTCGCCGGCGCGGGCAAAGGCGCTACGACTGTAAATACACTTTTCAGCACCGGGAACCATACCGCCGTTCCGGTGCCGCTGTTTGCGTTCGGGCCGCACGCGATCCGCTTCACCGGCATGAAAGACAACACCGAGGTAGCCTCGATCTGCGGAGACCTTCTGAAGCTGCGCAAATTCCCTGCGAAGCGGTAAGCGTGCATTCTCTCGGAAACGATTTTCCGTCCCGAGTGCTGAGAAAAGCAACTCCCGGTGCCGCCGTCTATCAGCGCCTGCCTCCCGCGAGCGCAGGATGGAGGCTGCTGCACTGTGAAGGACGGAAAATGATCAAGGGGGAGCGGTTCGGTGCTGACGCCGGGGACCACGAGTACGCCATCGTTCTCTTCGGAGGCGCCTGCTCGATGCGCCACTGCGGAGGCATGTGGGAGTGTGCAGGGTGGCGTCGGTCACCGACCGATATTGGCCCGAAGACGGATGAGAGGGGAGGGATCGCTGTCATCACCATCCATATAACTATTCTTTTGCGGAGGACCATATGGCAACGCCAAACGGAGATCTCTACACTGCCGGGAATATCGCCAAGGAGCTAGCTGTTTCCGACGCCAAGGTGAAGAAGGCCATTC